>DASYFZ010000314.1:0-5055 GCA_036000295.1 Solirubrobacteraceae bacterium | reverse complement strand
ACGGTCGCCGGGTTGACGCGCAGCTCCTCCGCGATCTCGGCCAGCGTCAGCCACGGGTCTGCTGCGTCGCGCTCTTCCTCGGTCAAAGAATCCCTCTTTCGGTCAACACTTCCGTCCGTATCGCAATTAGAGTATCTTAGACCGAGGTTGCCGTGAGTTCAGCGTCCACGAATGTCCCGCGTGTTGCGCTAAGTCGCCAGGAGGCGGCCATGTCGCTCGGGATGTCGCTGGACTCGTTCGAGCGGCACGTCCAGCCCGAGCTGCGGCTGATCCGCCGGGGCAAGCTCCGGCTTGTCCCCGTCGCCGAGCTCGAGCGCTGGGCGAACGAGAACGCCGAGTCGGTGTTCAGACGTCCGCGCCGCGCCTAGCATCGGGCGCCCACATGGCTACCGGGATCCGCACTCGTCACGCTCGCAGCTGCAAGTCTCGAGACGGGGGCGGCCGGTGCAATTGCAAGCCGACCTACCAGGCGCAGGCGTACGACGCCAGGACCGGCAGGCAGGTCTGGCGAACGTTCCCGACGCTGAGTGCGGCGAAGCTGTGGCGCCAGGACGCGCAGGTCGCTCTGCGGCGCGGCACGATGCGGCCGCCGACAGCGAAGACGATCGCCGAGGCCGCCGAGGTCCTGATCGCCGGCGCGTACGACGGCGCGATCCTCGACCGCGGAGGCAAGCCCTACAAGCCGTCGACCGCTCGCGGCTACGAGCAGCTGCTCCAGGCCTACGTCGTGCCGGCGCTCGGCGGCCTCAAGCTGACGCAGGTCCACCGGCGCGACGTTCAGGACTTCGTCGACGACCTCCGCGCCCAGGGCCTGTCCGCCTCGACCATCGCGAACATCCTCGATCCGCTGCGCGTCATCTTCCGGCGGGCGATGCGCAGAGACGAGATCTCGATCGACCCGACCGACAACCTCGACCTCCCGGCTATCCGCGGACGTCGCGACAGGATCGAGCCGCCCGAGGTCGCGCACGAGTTGCTCGGCGCGCTCCCCGACAGCGAGAAGGCGTTCTGGGCAGTCGCGCTGTTCTGCGGCCTTCGCCGGGGCGAGCTCCGAGGCCTGCAGTGGATCCACGTCGACTTCGACGCCGGCGTGATCCGCGTCGAGCGTTCCTGGGATCCGGTCACCGGACCGGTCGACGTCAAGACGGATGCCGGCCGCCGAGCCGTCCCGATGGCATTTGTCGTCCGCCGCGAACTGACGGCCCACAAGGCGCGGACAGGACGTGACGGTCCCGACCTTGTGTTCGGCCGCACCGCGACCGACGTCTTCTATGCGTCGACGATCCGGGCCCGAGCGAACAAAGCCTGGAAGCAAGCCGGGCTCGAGCCGATCACGCCGCACGAGGCACGTCACTGCGCCATCTCGTACTTCATCGCCGCCGGTCTTGACTGGAAACAGATCTCGACGTGGGCGGGCCATGGCGATGTCCGCCAGACCTGGAACCGCTACGGACACCTCGTCCCCGGCGGCGAAGAGCTCGCCCGGGAGCGTCTCGATGCGTTCCTGACGCCTCCGACTGTGGCGCACACTGTGGCGCACGACCTCGACAACGAGAAAACCCCCGAATCTACGGGGGTTCTGAAGTACCGCTACCGGGATTCGAACCCGGGTTTCCGCCGTGAGAGGGCGGCGTCCTAGTCCCCTAGACGATAGCGGCGAGGGTCGGTGATGGAGGGTAGCGGGTCTGATCCGGAACGCCGTCTCCTTGATAGGGTCATACGGCCGCGGCTGTGGCGGAATTGGTAGACGCGCAGGCTTCAGGTGCCTGTGCCCTTAGGGGCGTGGAGGTTCGAGTCCTCTCAGCCGCATCGCACTGCAGGTGGGCGTCGGGGCGACGCCCGGGGCGTGACGGAAACACCCCAGCCAATGGTCGCGTGATCTCGTTTTGGGACGAAACCGCTCCCCCAGGAACGGGAACATCCCACGGCCTCATCGGGACAACCCCCGCGGGACGCCTCCGCCCTTGGAGAGACGCTCTGTGACCGTTACGGGTGGACATAAGCCGGCACGCCACATGCCGGCTCAAACCCTCGGGATTGCTCGTATTTCCTACTTGACAGTGCATAGACTTATGAATAGCGTGATTTCGCTTTTCGTCGGCCACCGACGGGCACTGAAAAATGAGCTCAGGGCTTACATCCAGCGCGGCTGCGAGCGCTAATGGACATCTCGCAGAACCGGTCGGCAACGGACGCCGCAACGGCACTCACCGCCCCATTTCTGACCGAGACCGGGAGATGTTCGAGCTCCGGGCGGCGGGCTGGACGCTTCGCCAGATCGGCGAGCGCTACGGGATCTCGCGCCAGCGCGTCGACGAGATCGTCCGTGACCGCGGCGGCCCCGAGCTCCCCGACGTGATCGCGGCGCGGCGCGCACGCGAGGCCGAGATCATGCAGCAGCGGTCCGAGGACATCCGCCAGTGGTGGCGCGCCGGCTTACCGATCGCGGTCATCGCTGAACGACTCGGCCTTCCCGCGGCGCGGGTGCAGCGCGCGATCGACGGCGTTCTGACGCCGATGGACCGCGCCCACCGCAACCGCTCGATCGTGATGCGCACGCGCGCGCCCCGCTACACCGACCAGCAGCTGATCGACGGCATCCGGGAGGTTGCCGCCCGGATCGGGCACACGCCGACTCAGGAGGAATATCGCGCGCACGCCCACGATCTGGAGCTCGCCAGCATCCTGACGCTCGGCAAGCGCTTCGGCGGTTGGCAGGCTGCGGTGTTGGCGGCCGATCTGGAGCCCCTCGCGCACGGGCGCGGTCGCGGCTCACGGCGTGTGTGGGACAAGGAGGCGTGCTGGGGCGCCCTGGAGCGGGTCGCCGACCAGCTCGGAAACCCGCCGCGCTTCCAGTCCTACGTCGTTCTCTCGACCGGCCGCGCCGACTTGCCTTCCGGACCGACCGTGCGCAATCAGCTAGGCCGCTGGATCGACATCGTGATCGAGCTGTCGGCGCGCCGAAACGGCGGCCCGGAGCTCGCAACGGCGGACTGACAGCCCGGCCGCCGCCGGACCGCTCTCAGACCCAGCCCTTCTCCTCGGCGAGCTTCAGTGCCTCCGCGCGGTTGCGCGCGTCGAGCTTCTGCATGACCGATGACAGATGGTTTCGCACCGTGCCGGGCGACAGGTACAAGGCGCCGGCGATGTCGGCGACCGTCGCGTAGTTGCGCGAGGCGGCGAGCACTTCTTGCTCGCGTGCGGTGAGCGGGCTCTCCCCCTCGCTCAGCGCAGCCGCCGCCAGGCCCGGGTCCACGATGCGCTCGCCCGCGACCGCGCGCCGGATCGCCGAAGCGAGCTCCTGCGCCGGCGCGTCCTTGAGCAGGAACCCCGACGCGCCCGTCTCCATCGCGCGCCGCAGATACCCTGGGCGCCCGAACGTCGTGAGGATCAGGATCCGGCAGCCCGGCAGGGCTCCGCGCAGCTGCGCCAGCGCCTCGAGCCCGGTCGCGCCGGGCATCTCGATGTCGAGCAGCGCGACATCGGGGTCGACGGCCTGCGCAGCGGCGAGCACCTCGTCGCCGCGGGCGACCTGCGCAACCACCTCGATGTCGGGCTCGAGACCGAGCAGGCTTGCCAGCGCGCCCCGCACCATGCCCTGATCCTCGGCGAGCAGGACGCGGATCACGGCGCCGGCACCGGGACCCGGACGGCGAGCCGGTAGCCGCCCGCCGGATCGACCCCCGCTTCGACCTGCCCGTGTAACCGGGCGACGCGCTCGCGCAGTCCCTCGAGCCCGTGACCGTCATGGCCGTTGGCGAGGGCGTCGTCGCATCCCGGGCCGTCGTCCACTACCTCGACTCCGGCCTCGCCCAGCCCCGCGGTCACCTTCACCGAGCAACGGCCGGCGCCGCTGTGACGGATGACGTTGGTCGCACCTTCGCGCACCGTCCATGCCAGCACTGCCTCGATCGCGGGATCGAAAGCCACCGCCGGCCGTTCGATGCGCGCCTGGATCCCAGCCGCCGACAGCGCCATCTTCGCGCCGGCGATCTCGTCGTCGAGCGTCGGTTGGCGGTAGCCGCTGACCGCCTCTCGGACCTCGGTGAGCGCTCCGCGCGCGACCTGCTCGATCTCGGACACGTGCCCCGCGGCCTCGGCCGGCTGCTCACGCAGCAGGCGCCCCGCAAGCTCCGCCTTCAAGGCGATCACAGACAGGCTGTGGCCCAGCAGGTCGTGCAGGTCGCGCGCGAACCGCGCTCGTTCGTCGGCGACCGCGAGACGTGCGAGCTCGGCGCGAGCCGCGTGCAGCTCCAGGTTGCGCGCCCGCAGGTCCGCGACCACGAGCATCAACGTCCCGACGCCCAGCGTCGAGGACGCGAACCCGAAGATCGACCCTGCCGAGGCGTCGATCGCCAACAGCGAGCCGACGCACAGGGCCGTGCACAGCAGCACGCCATAGAAATTGAGTGGCGATCGGACGCACATCGCGAACGCCACGACGGTGAAGATGAACAGCGTCCCCCAGCTTTGGCGGTCGAGCGCGGTGAGCGCCACAGAGATCACCAGCAAAGTCCCCACGGAGACAAACGCTTGCCGATCGGGCAATGGCTTCCCCGGTATCACGGCGATCGACACGAACACGGCCACGAACGCGACCGTGGCGGCGACCGTCACGGCCTTGGCCACGCCAGCGTTGTGGCTCGAGACCGCATCGCCGAGCGGGATCGCGATGAACACCAGCCAGATGAACATCCGCATCCGGCCCACCACGGTTCGGGGCGGGTCCCCGAGGCGCGCGTCCGTCAGCCGGCTGACGATCGTATCGGCGGAGCGATCGCGAGCGGATGAATGCTCGCGATCGCTCTCGGTGCCGGCTTTCTGACTCACGCGGCCTCGCCGAGTGGACGACGCAGGAACCTCAGCATCAGGAACACCCCGGCGACCGTCCAGATCGCAAGCGTCCTGAGATCTTGCGCGTTGAAGCCGGCGCCCACCGTCCGGGGATCGAACACGTACTGCAGGCCGTCGGCGAGCGCGCGGATCGGGAACAGCTTTGCGATCTGAACCAGCGCCTTGGGCATGTTGTCGGTCGGGAACCAGATGCTCGAGATG
>DASYFZ010000300.1:0-1549 GCA_036000295.1 Solirubrobacteraceae bacterium | reverse complement strand
GCCGAGCTTCTGGCCGAGAGTGCGGAGGGCGTCGGCTATCTGCTCAAGGACCGGGTAGCCGACATCGAGCGGTTCGTCGACGCCGTCCGGCGCGTGGCCGAGGGCGGATCCGTGCTCGACCCCGAGGTTGTGTCGCGAATGCTGGCCCGGCGGTCGGCTGGACCGCTCGATCAGCTGACCCCTCGAGAGCGGGAGGTGCTCGCCCTGATGGCGGAGGGACGCTCGAACTCTTCGATCGCGACCGAGATGGTTGTCACCGAGCGCGCGGTCGAGAAGCACGTGACCGGCATCTTCGGCAAGCTCGATCTGCCGGCTACTGCAGAAGGCCACCGCCGGGTGCTTGCTGTCCTCGCATACCTGAACTCGTGATGCCGGCGTCGTCACGCCAGCTGGCGATGGCCAATGGTGTGGCTAGCCGTATATACCGCCGCCCCGCGCGCGATGAAAATCTCTCGAGTGATGACTGTTCTGATCGTCGATGACCATCCGTCGTTTCGTGCTAGCGCGAGGCGCTTGCTCGAGGCCGAGGGCTTCGACGTAATCGGCGAGGCCGGCGACGGTCAAGCAGCCATCGCGGCGGCGCAGCAGCTGCACCCGGATCTGGTGTTGCTCGACGTGCAACTGCCGGATCTCAGCGGCTTCGACGTCGCCGCGCGCCTGGCCGAACTGGACCTGCCCTGCGCCGTGGTCCTGACCTCCAGCCGTAACGCTGCCGAGTACGGGCCGCTCGTCACCGAGACTGCGGTGCGCGGGTTCGTTCCCAAGTCGGAGCTTTCGGGAGCTGTTCTCACCGCTTTACTATCCGCGTAGGGTCGAGACAACTCGCGGCCTACGCTACGTGGGCGCTGTCTGCGGGGTCGGCGCGATTTACTGGCTTGCCGCCAAGGCCGGGCTGCAGCTGGCCTATCTGCATGGAAGTGTCGCGGCGCTATGGCCCCCGGTCGGCGTCGGTATGGCTCTGCTGATCCTCTACGGGCGTTCTCTCTGGCCGGGGATCGTTCTGGGGGACCTTGCCGTCGCCGATTTCTCGCAACCCGCCGGGACCGTGCTCGGACAGACTGTCGGCAACACGCTCGAGGTCCTGATCGCTGCGATGCTCTTCTACCGGTTGGCGGAGGGGCGTACTCAGTTCGGACGCGTGCGCGATGTCGGCGCGCTGGTCGCGGCCGCCGTCGCGGGGACGGCCGTGAGCGCGGTGTTCGGCGCAGCCTCGCTGCGCCTCGGTGGGATCATCCCAAGCGCACAGCTGGGAACGGTCTGGCGCACCTGGTTCCTCGGAGACCTCTCCGGTGCGCTGGTCTTCGCCCCGCTGCTGCTGTGCTGGCTGGGCGTCCGGATCGATGCGATCGCCCCAAGGCAGGCTCTCGAGGGCGTCGCGATCGCGACGCTGATCGTCGTGCTCGCGCTGCTTCCGTCCCAGCGAGACGTGCCGTATATCGTGTTTCCGGTCCTGATCTGGGCGGCGCTTCGCGGGGGGCCGCGTGGCGCAGCCGGTGCTGTCGCGCTGGCCACCACGCTCACCGTCTACAACACCGCCCACCACGGCGGC
>DASYFZ010000299.1:0-4587 GCA_036000295.1 Solirubrobacteraceae bacterium | reverse complement strand
GGCGCCGGATCCACGGCCGGACCTCGCCGTAGTCAAACCGCGGCGCGATCCGGATGTCCATGTCGACGGAGCCGCGCGTGGCCTCCAGCACCCGCACGAGCTGAGGTCCCCGCTCACCAGCGCCCGCTTCCGAGAAGAAGTCATACAGCGTGACGTTCCCGCTGCGAGCCTCGAACGTAGTCTCCAGCACGAGCGTGTCGTCGACATAGCGCCTACTGCTCGTCCAACTGTTTCCGCGCGGCGCAACAGAGCAATAGCCGCCCCGTTCGCGGTCCAGCAGGCGCGCAAACGCGGCACCGGAGTCGAATCGCGGTAGGCAGCACCAGTCGATCGACCCGTCGCGCGAGATCAGCGCGGCTGTCCTGCAGTCGCCGATCAGCGCGTAGTCGGCGATCGGCGGGTAACCGTTGTCTTTCTGGGTCACGGCTCCCGGCTACCCGCATTCGTTGTCGTCAAGTGGTCCCTGCGTTTCCTCCACCGCTGTCGGGTAGGCCTTCAGTGGGAGGCACCCACCCAACTTGACCAGCGAACGAGAGGAGCACCAACAATGAGCCTCATCGACAAGATCACGGGCCGTGCCAAGAAGGCGGCAGGCGACCTGACCGGCGACAGCTCGCTGCACCGCCAGGGACGCCAGGAAGAGCGCAAGGGCGAGGCCAAGGAAGAGCTCGCGCGCGACCAGCAGCGTGCCGACGCCAAGGCCGAGGAGGTCGCCAACCTGGAGCGCAAGACCTCCTAGCGCCGTCACCGGAACGGCGTTCCTCGCGGCGCGCGGCCACCCGCGAGGAACGCCACCCGGTTCTCTAATCGTGTCCCGCTTCCCTGTCGGGTGGCACGTCATTCCCTTGCCCAGAAGTCTCATCTTCGCCCTCGGCGGGCGGGTTGGCCCCAGGAACGGCCTGGTCTGAGCGCTTGCGCTCCCAGTCCTTGCGGACGTCGTCGACATCTTCGCCGAGCTTCTTGGAGCGGTCCTCGAGGCGGTCGGCCTCTTCCTCCATCTCGTCGGCGAGTGCGCCCGGGTCTTCGTGCTCTGAAGCCATCAGCGACCGGATACCCGTTTACGCTCGCCCCCATGCGCTGGGGAGTGCTACGCCACCGGCCGTTCGCCTTGTTGTTCGCGGGACAGGCGATCTCGTCGCTCGGAGATCGCCTGGTGCCGGTGGCGCTGGCGTTCGCCGTACTCGACATCACCGGTTCGGTCACCGACCTCGGGATCGTCCTGGCCGCGCAGACGCTGCCGTTGCTGCTGCTCGTGCTCGTTGGCGGCGTGTGGGCCGACCGCTTGCCCAGACAAAGAGTGATGCTGGCCTCAGACGCGGTGCGCGCGGGAGCGCAGGGCCTCAGCGCCGTGATCGTGCTGAGTGGGAGCGGGCGGATCTGGGAGCTCGCCGCGCTGCAGGCGATCTACGGGAGCGCGGAGGCGTTCTTTGGTCCCGCCTCGAGGGTCGTCGTGGCCCAGACCGCCGATCGAGACGAGCTTCAGCAGGCCAACGCCCTGATCGGACTGAGCACCGAGCTGACGTCGGTGCTGGGACCGGCGCTCGCGGGCGTGATCGTGGTCGCGGCGAGCCCTGGCTGGGCGCTGGCGATCGATGCCGCGACCTTCGTGGTCAGCGCCATCTGCTTGGCCCTGCTTCGCGTCAAGCCGATCGTCGCGGAGGCGCGCAAGAGCACGCTCGCCGAGCTCCGTGCCGGGTGGCGGACGTTCCGGTCGCGCACGTGGCTGTGGGCCACGGTGCTGTTCTTCACGCTGTTCATCGGCTTCGTGTATGCGCCGTGGCAGGTGCTCGCGCCGCAGATCTCGCGCACGGCGCTGGGTGGCGCCGGCGCCTGGGCGGCGATCAACGCAGCGCTGGGCCTGGGCTCGATCGGCGGCGCCCTGCTCGGCCTGCGTTGGCGTCCTCGCCATCCGCTGCGCGCCGCCCTGCTGCTGTTCCTCGTCGGAGGCCCGGCGCTGTACGCGCTGGTCGCGGCACACGCGCCGCTGCCCGTGATCCTCGCGGTCGCGGTGATCGACGGGTCGTCGGGCACCGTGTTCAACACGCTCTGGTACACCGCGATCCAGCGCGAGATCTCCCCTGACGAGCAGTCGCGGGTGATCTCGTGGGACTACCTCGGGACGCTCGCGATACAGCCGCTCGGGCTGGCGCTGGCCGGCCCGATCGCCGCCGCGATCGGGGTCTCGGAGGCGCTGTACCTCGCGGCGGGTATATGGGTCGTGCTGCTCGCCGGCGTGCTCGCGGTGCCGGCGGTGCGCAACTTCAGGGGCGATCTAGAGGAACCGGCGGCGGCATGACCCCGCGTCGACGACGGCGATTCCCGACGGGTATTTCCCCCAAGTCGAGGTCCCTCGCCGAGAAGTTTCGGGCGAAACCTTCGCTCCACGCAGCTTTTGCCCAAAACCTGTTTCGCGACGCGCTCGAGACGGGCGATATCCGGGTTGCAGCGATGCCGACACTCGCGAAGCGTTCGCCTCGGCCGGACGTCGGGTAGCGTCGCAGAGATGCCCCGCTCGATCTGGAACGGCACGATCACGTTCGGCCTGATCGCGGTCCCGATCAAGGTGAACTCCGCGACCGAGGACAAGAGCGTGCACTTCCATCAGGTGCACGCGGCCGACGGCTCCCGGATCAAGCAGAAGCGGATCTGCTCGAAGGAGGGCAAGGAAGTCCCGTACAAGGAGGTCGCCAAGGGCTACGAGCTCCGTGGCGGCAAGTACGTGATGCTCGAGCAGGAAGAGATCGACGCCGCCGCGGGCGAGGGCTCGCACCTGATCGAGCTCGAGGAGTTCGTGTACGCGGCCGAGATCGACCCGGTGTTCTACGACCGCACGTATTACCTCGGCGTGGGCAAGGACGGCGGCGACGCCTATCGGCTGCTGCACGACGCGCTGCGCAAGAGCGACCGCGCCGGGCTCGGACGCTGGGTGTTTCACAACCGCGAGTATCTGGTCGCAGTCCGCCCGCTTGACGACGTGCTGGCGCTGCACACGATGCGGTTCGCCGACGAGCTCGTCGATCCCGGCGACCTCGACATCCCCAAGCCGTCGCGGGCTCCGTCCAAGCGCGAGATCGACATGGCCGGCAAGCTCGTGGACTCGCTGCACGAGCGCTTCGATCCCGACGCCTTCCACGACAGCTACCGCGAGCGCGTGCTCAAGCTGATCGAGACCAAGGCCAGCGGCAAGGAGCCCGAGCTTCCCGAGATCGAGGTGCAACAGGACTCGACCGATCTTGCGGCGGCGCTCGAGGCGAGCCTCGGCGGCACTGGGAAGCGACGCTGATGCCCCGCTCGCTGTGGACCGGTTCGCTGTCGTTTGGACTGGTCAACGTCCCCGTCAGGCTGATCTCCGCGGTGCGCGACCGCGACCTGCACTTTCGCCAGCTGCACGCGACCGACGGCGCGCCGATCGAAGTGCAGCGCTGGTGCGAGCAGGAGGACGTCGAGGTTCCCTGGGAGGAGATCACCCACGGCTACGAGCTCGAAGACGGCAGGCAGGTGATCGTCTCAGACCTGGAGCTGCAAGCGATCGAGCCGCGCAAGACGCGCACGATCGACATCGAGCAGTTCGTCGACCTCGCCGACGTCGACCCGATCTACTTCAACCATCCGTATTTCCTCGTGCCGGCCGCCGAGGACGACGGCGCCAAGCGCGCGTACCGGCTGCTGACGGAGGTGATGTCCCAGACCGAACGGGCCGCGCTCGGGACGCTGGTGATGCGCACCAAGGAGTACCTGGCGCTGGTGCGAGAGCGCGGCGGCGCGCTGACGCTCACGACGATGCTGTTCGCCGACGAGGTCCGGCCCACCAAGGGCGTGGACGCCGCCACCGGCAAGACGCACAAGCCGACCCCCAAGCAGTTGAACGCCGCCGTGTCGGTGATCGAGGCACTGGCCGCCGACTGGGACCCCGACAAGCACAAGGACCGCTACCGGGATCGCCTGAGAAAGGTCGTCGACCGCAAACGCAAGGGGGCGACGATTGAGATCCCCACGCCACGCGAGGAGCCGGAGCCCGCTCCTGACCTGATGGAGGCGCTGGAGCGGACGCTCGCCGAGATGAGCAGCTAGCGCGGCATCGGGTTCGTCCTGCGAGACGCGGTGGCCGGTGCTCGACCGGGTGGCTGGACGGGCGCTTCGCGGTCCGGCGCCGGCGGGATCGGCAGCGTCGCCACCGCGCCGGGCCTGATGGTGAGCTCCTGCCCGTGGTGGACGATCTCGAGGGCCTGATCGCCGAGCACCGAATAGCCGGCCTGGGTCGGCGTGATCTCGACCTTCAGCCTTCGCTCCTGAAAGCAAAGCCTGAATGTCAGGCCGGTCAGCACTTTTGGCAGCCGCGGCGCAAAGCTCAGCTTTGGACCGTGGTCACGCATTCCGCCGAGGCCGGCGACGATGCCGAGCCACGTGCCCGCCAGTGATGCGATGTGCAGACCGTTGCGGGTGTTGTGCTGGAGGTCGTCCAAGTCGGTCAGCGCCGCCTCGTACAGGTAGTCGTAGGCGAGGTCGAGGTGACCCACCTCGGCGGCTACAACCGCCTGGGTGCAAGCCGAGAGCGACGAGTCCCGGACGGTGAGGCGCTCGTAATAG
>DASYFZ010000297.1:0-4907 GCA_036000295.1 Solirubrobacteraceae bacterium | reverse complement strand
CCACCGAAGCCGGGCATCAGCACCACCGGCCGCCCATCGCCGCGCGGGACCCCGTGCCCGAGGAACACCGGATCGACCAGCAGCCGATACAGCTCAAGCTGCCAGCGGGTCTCGCGCAGATGAGCTCCCCACCACGGATCGGTCGGCAGCGTCGGCAGCTCGCCGGCGCCGGCCAGGCGATCAGTTGGCGAGGACATAGGTCCCCGGCGCCTTTCCCTGCGCCCGGTAGCTGCGGTTGCCAAGCGTCTTCGGCGCTGCCTTCAGCGCTCCCGAGCGCTCGGCCAGCCAGGCGTCCCAGTCGGGCCACCAGCTGCCCGGCAGCGTCGGGGCCTGCGACGCAAACTCGTCGGCCGTCTCGGGAAGCTCGTCGGCCGCGCGAAAGCTCGAGCGGCTGTCGGGAGCGGGCGGATTGACCAACGCCTGGATGTGCCCGCTGCTCGCGAGCACGAACCGCCGGCTGCCTCCAAACAGTCTCGCGCTGCGGTACGCGCCCTCCCAGGGAACGATGTGGTCGTTGCGGCCGGCGATGAAGTACGTGTCGAGATCGAATCGGCCGAGGTCGACGCCCCGCCCGAGCACCTCGAGCGCGCCCGCCTGCGGGAACGGGTTATCGAGCCCGATGTGGATGAAGTCGCGATGCAGTCCCGCGGCCAACCGGACCGTGTCCTGGTTCCAGTAGAGGATGTCGAACGCCGGCGGCGCCTTGCCGAGCAGGTAGTTGTTGACGACGTAGGACCACACGAGGTCGTTGGGGCGCAGCCACGTGAACACCCCGGCAAGCGCCTGGCCGTCGAGGTAGCCCTTGCGTGCGGACTCGGCGATTGCGGCGGCGGCGACGTCGCGTGCGCCGAGCGCTGAAACGGTGCCCTCGCTCTCGTTGTCGAGCGCACACACCATCAGCGTCAGGCTCGCCACACCGTCCAGTTCACCGTCGGCAGCCAGCCCGCCGAGCAGGCCCGAGGCGATGATCCCGCCCGAGCACGCGGCCGCCAGGTGGACCTGGTCGGCGGAGGTGATCGAGGCGACGGCGTCGCGCGCCTCGGACACCGCCTCCGCATAGGTGTCGAGGTCGAAGTGGCCCTGCGCCTGGTCCGGGTTGCGCCACGAGATGGCGAACACCTGCTGGCCCTGGGCGACGAAGTGTTCGATCATGCTCCGCCCCGGCGAGATGTCGAGGATGTAGTACTTGTTGATCGTCGGCGGGATGAACAGCAACGGCAACTCCCGCACCTGCGCGGTCGTCGGCTTGTAGTGGATCAGCTCGAACACGTCGGTGCGCAGCACGACCGACCCCGGTGAGCCAGCCAGGTTGCCGCCGACCTCGAACTTGCTGGTGTCGACCGTCGCGGGCAGGCGGGGCGGAGTGGAGAGGTCGTTCAGCAGCCGGCGGCCGCCGCGCACCAGGTTGGCGCCGCCAGTGTTGACGGTCTCCTTCAGTACCGTCGGGTTTGACCAGGCGAAGTTGGTCGGCGCCAGCGCGTCAAGGACGTTCCCCGCCGCCAGCCTCGTCAGCCGTTCCGAGCGCCAGTCCACGTCGGCGTCCGAGATCAGCCCGTCGACGGTCTCGCCGACGGCGAGGTAACCCTGCAGCACCCTGTGCAGCAGCCAGTTCTGCTCCCACGCCGGATCCGAGAACCGCCGGTCGCCCTTAGCGGGCTCAAGCTTCGAGCGGCCGGTCGCCGCGCGTGCGAGCTCGGCGGTGAGCCCGGTCGCGCGCGCAGCCACCCGGATCGGGTGGCGCACCAGCCCGGCCCCGACCTTGACCGTCGGTCGCGGTGCCAGGAACCTCGGAGGGCCGCCCTCGGACGCCTCGGTCAGCATCACGTCCAGCCCCGATCGTGCGGCACCGGTTGTTCTCCGGATCCGCGATGGAGCTCCGTTGGATGTTTCGTTCTCGCTCATCGTTCTCCTCGGTTTGTGCTCAGGGCATAAGAGTCGCTCCAGAACACCTCCACCGCACTGGGTCCGCACCCCCAACTTCCCGCCGCGCCATTGTGTGCGGCCTACAATCGCCTTGAGGAGAGACTTCGTGGTGTGAACCCCGAACTTGCGATCGTCACGCTCCGTGAGGCGCTCGAACAGCGGCTGGACGACCTCGCTGACGAGGCGGTCAGGCTGATCATCGCCGAGGTCCCCGCGTACCGCAACGCCGACGACCGGCTGCGCAGCGATGTCCGCGAGCACGTCATGTCGCATCTGCGCGCGAGCCTCGAAACGCTGAGCTCCGATCGCGAAGTCACGCGCGACGACCTTCTGTTCATCCGGCCGCACGCCGCGCGTCGCGCCAAACGCGTGCCGGTGGCTGACTTCGTGCGCGCCTTCTACGTCGGCGAGCGCGTGCTCTGGGACGCGGCCCTGTCGCTCGCCGACGATGAGCAGTCACGCCAGGCGGCGCTTGCGTTCGCCTCGCACCTGCCGCGCTATTTCGAGATCGCGACGACGCATGCGGCCGAGGTCTATGTCGAGGCGCAGGAGCAGCTCGCCGCAACCGGCGAGCGCATCCGCCGAGACCTGCTCGAGGATCTGCTCGCTGGCCGCGAGCTCGAGCCCGGCCCGCGCTATGACGCCGCTTGCGCCGTCGGGCTGTCGGACGGCGCGGCCTGCCTGGTGATATCCGCGATCGCCTGCGAGAGCCCCGCAGACGAGCAGCTTCTCCGGGGCGGTGCCGCTGCGCTCGCGCGCGCCACCGCAAGCCGCGTGCCCCCGCTCGCCGTCGTCCGGCGCCAGGAGATCATCGTGGTTGTCGCGCAGGTGAGAGGTGAGGCGCCCGCGGCGCTTGCCGGCAGGATCGAGGCCGCGCAGCGGCGGCTGGCCGATGCCGGGCTCGAGCTCGCCGTCGGCGTCAGCACGGTCGTGGCAACGCCGGCACAGGTCCCCGACGCCTATCGCGAGGCCGGACTCGTTCGCGCCGCCGGCGGCGGCCGGCCCGGTGTCGCCGCCCTGGCATCGATGAGCGCGTTCGAGTACCTCACGCTGCGCCCGGACGCGACCGCGGGCCGGCTGATCGCGCCGGCAGTCCACGAGTTCGTCGCCCAGGACTCGCACGACGGCGGCCAGTTGATCACGACGCTGCGCGAGTACGTCGCCTGCGACCTCAACGGCAAGCGGGCGGCCGAGAATCTGCACATCCACGTCAACACGGCGCACTACCGGCTCGCGCGGATCTCCGAGCGCACAGGTTGCGACCTGCGCCGCGTCGCCGACCTGATCGAGATCCTGATCGCGGCTCGGCTGGCGGAGGCAGGCGGGCGCGGCGCGGGCTCTGACTGACGCTGTCCCCGCTTGGGTGGCGCACACAATCGCGCCGCCGAAAGTTGGCTCTCGATCCCATATGCGCGGCGGCTTCGCTGAGCGAGCCTTTCGCATCGACGGTTTCCAATCGATGAGGAGAACGATGACCGAGAGCTTGGCCTACAACCTGATCGCGACCGCCGCCAGGCATCCCGACAATCCGGCGCTGCGGCACGACGACGACGTGATCACCTACCGCGCCCTCGACAACCTGACGGCCCGGCTCGCCGCGGTGCTGATCGAGCGAGGGCTACAGCCGGGTGATCCGGTCGGAGTGATGCTCCCCAACGTCCCCGAGTTCGCGATCGTCTACTACGCGGTGCTGCGCGCCGGCGGAATCGTCGTGCCGATGAACGTGCTGCTCAAGCAGCGCGAGGTCGCGTTCCACCTCGGCGACAGCGGCGCCCGGCTGATCTTCGCGTGGCATGCGTTCTCAGACCAGGCACGAGCCGGCGCCGACGAGGTCGGCGCGGAGTGCATCGTGGTCGAGCCGAGCGCGTTCGCTGAGCTGGTTGCGACCGCCCAACCGATTTCGGGCCTGGTGTCGCGCGCAGCGCAGGACACCGCGGTGATCCTGTACACGTCAGGCACGACCGGAAAGCCCAAGGGAGCGCAACTCACACACTCGAACCTCGCGATCAATGCCGATGTGAGCAAGGAGCTGTTCTCGCTGAGCCCGGACGACGCGATCCTCGGCGCGCTGCCGCTGTTCCACGCGTTCGGACAAACCTGTGCTCTGAACGCGGCGGTCAGCTCGGGAGCGTCGCTGACGCTGATTCCCCGTTTCGACGCGGGCAAGGCTATGGCGGCGATCCAGCGCGACCGGACCACGGTGTTCGAAGGAGTGCCGACGATGTACGCCGCGCTGCTGCATCACGGCGATCGCGACCAGTTCGACACGAGCACGCTGCGAGCGTGCGTGTCCGGGGGGGCGGCGCTCGCCGTCGAGCTCCTGCAGGGCTTCGAGCAAGCATTCGGCTGCGTGATCCTTGAGGGCTACGGGCTGTCGGAGACGTCGCCCGTGGCGTGCTTCAACCATCCTGACAAGCCACGCAAGCCCGGCTCGATCGGCACACCCATTGAAGGCGTGTCGATGAAGCTCGTCGACGAGAACCGCCGGGATTCGGGCGACGGCGAGGTCGGAGAGATCGCGATCCGGGGCCACAACGTGATGAAGGGCTATTGGAATCGTCCGGACGCGACGTCGGAGGCGATCGACGCCGACGGCTGGTTCTACTCCGGCGACCTCGCTCGGATCGACGACGACGGCTGCTACTTCATCGTCGACCGCAAGAAGGAGCTGATCATCCGCGGCGGCTACAACGTCTACCCGCGCGAGATCGAGGAGGTCCTCTACGAGCATCCGGCCGTCCGCGAGGCCGCCGTGATCGGGGTCCCACATCCCGACCTCGGCGAGGAGGTCGGCGCCGCGGTCGCACTGAAGCCCGGAGCCGATGCGACCGAGTCGGACATCCGCGAGTTCGTCAAGGCCAATGTCGCCGCCTACAAGTACCCCCGCCATGTCTGGATCCTTGATGAGCTGCCCAAGGGTCCCACCGGAAAGATCCTCAAGCGCGAGATCAAGCCTCCGGTCGCGTTCGGGAGCTCCTGATCAC
>DASYFZ010000248.1:0-3396 GCA_036000295.1 Solirubrobacteraceae bacterium | reverse complement strand
TGCGACACCTCGACGGTCTCGCCGTTGGCGATGCCAAGGCGGGTCGCATCCTCGGGGGCGAGCTCGATCTGCTGTTGGGCGATCGTGTAGTGCAGCGACGGCGAGATCTCGACCTCGGGGGAGGCCCAGATCGACCGATAGCGGCCGAGCTTCAGCGAGCCGTTGCGGGCGGCGGCCGACGCGGCGGCTTGCGCGCGGGGGGCGGTCGAGGCGGTTGCGGTCTTCGGTTCGTCGGCAACGGGCCGCTCGCCCGCCGGCATCGCCGACGCCTGCGGACGCTCGGTCCAGCGAACTCCAAGGCCGCCGATCTCGTCGAGCGTGATCCCCTCGTAGAACGGGACGGCCGCTGAGAGCTGCGCGAACGCCATCGGGCTCGTGAGCACCTGCAGGTCCAGGCCCGCGCTCCTGGCGATGTCCGCGATCACAGCCCAGCCCGCGCGCACCTCGCCCGGGTGCGCGATCGCGGTGCGGAGGCGCTGCAAGCGGCCGTCGGGATGCACGACGGTGCCGTCCTTCTCTGCGTGGGACTCGGCCGGGAAGACGACGTTGGCGTGCTCTCCGATCCCTTCGGTTAGGACCGACGCGTGCGCCACGACCAGGCCGGCGCGCTGCATCGCGCGGTTCCAGCGAGCCGCGTCGGGAAGGTCGCGGACCGGGTCGGTCTGCAGCAGCCAAAGCGCGGTGATCTCGCCCTCTTCGGCGGCTTGCGCGATGCCGGCGGCCCCGAGGCCGTTGACCTCCAGCTCGGAGTACCCAGGGCCGGAGTTCGGAAGGACTCCGGCTTCGCGCAGCCCGCGGCCATTGGCGCTTGAGGGAATCTCGAGCAGTCCGGCGCCGTCGCGGCCGGCAAGGCCGAGCGCATCGGCGAGCGCCAGCAGGCCGCCGGCGGCCGCGCCGATCTGCTCGCCCCAGAGGATCACGATGTCCTCGCCACCGTCGCGCAGCAGCGCGGCGAGCGAGCGCGCATCCTCACCGGCGTCGCCATCGGTGAGCGCGGCCGTCAGCTCGGCGATGAACGCTGCCTCGCCGTCGGGCCCGTAACGGATCACCCGCTGCGCGTTGACGTCGAGCGCGCTGGGCCGCGCGGTCGCCACGGCGAGCTGGACGCCGCGGCGTCGCACGCCCTTGCGGATCCGCAGGTCGAGGATCGGCGCGTCGTCGAGCGGCTCGCAGCCGAGCACGAGCACGGTGTGGGCGAACTCGAGGTCGGTCACCGTCGCCTGCAGCGCGGGCGCTGCCAGCGCGCGGGCGGTCTGCAGCGGGATCGCCTCACCGGCGCGCGAGTCGATGCTCGGGGAGTCGAGGCCCTCGCGCATCAGCCGCGCCAGGACGAAGCCTTCCTCGTTGGTGACCTGGCCGCCGACGAGCGCACCGACGCGTCCCTTGTGGCGAGCCAGTCCGGCCGCCGTCTGCAGCGCGCGCTCCCAGGAGACCGGGCGCAGCTCGCCGCCGTCGCGAACCAGCGGCGTCGTGATGCGGTCGTCGACGTGGATCGCCTGGTAGGCGAAGCGACCCTTGTCACAGAGCCAGCCGTCGTCGACCTCGGGATTGCCCCCGGGGCCGCCGCCGGTGCCCGCACCCTTGGGGTCGCGCGACAACACTCGCACGACCTTCTCGTCGCGCACCGTGAACTCGACATTGCACTGCGACGGGCACAGCGTGCAGATTCCGGCGGCGCCTTCGATGTCCCACGGGCGTGCTCGGAACCGGTACGTCTGAGACGTCAGCGCGCCGACCGGGCAGAGCTCGACGATGTTGCCGCTGAACGGGGCCACATACGGGTGGCCGTCATGCGTGGACACGAACGTGTGCGCACCGCGTTCGGCGAAGATCAGCTGGTAGTCCTCTGAGATCTCCTGCGAGAAGCGCACGCACCTGTAGCAGAGGATGCAGCGCTCGCGATCGATCGCGATCAGCGGAGACAGCGCCAGCGGCTTCTCGAAGTGGCGCTTGGGCTCGATGAAGCGGGAGCGGCCGAGGCCCCAGCCGAACGTGATGTCCTGCAACGGGCATTCCCCGCCCTTGTCGCACACCGGGCAGTCCAGCGGGTGGTTGACCAGCAGGAACTCGACGATCGCGTTCTGGGCGTGGCGGACCCGGTCGGTCTGGGTGTGGACGACCATGCCGTCCTTGACGGGCGTTGAGCACGACGTCTGGAGCTTGGGGATCCCCTCGATCTCGACGAGGCACATCCGGCACGCGCCGACGGGGTTGCCAAGCTTGGGCTCGTAGCAGAAGTACGGGATCTCGACGTCGCCCTCCTTGGCGGCGTCGACGAGCATCGATCCTTCGACCGCGCGGATCTCGCGGCCGTCGACAGTCAGCTGAATGATCTTCTGCTCTGGACGGGGCATGTCAGTGGTGCCTCGAGGGCTAGTGCACCGGGATTGGTCCGGCGTGCTCGTCGGCCACGCCGAGTGGGATCACGTCCTCCAGTTGCCCCGTGGCGGCGCGCTCCCGCGCCGCTTCAATCTCTGCTTCGAGCTCCTCACGGAACTTCTCGACCATCGAGCCGATCGGCATCGCCATCGCGTCGCCCAAGACGCACAGGCAGTTGCCGATGATCTGCTCCTGCACGGAGGCCATGATGTCGAGGTCCATCGGTGTGGCCTCGCCGGACTCGATCCGCTGCAGCATCTTGACCGTCCAGTTGGTGCCCTCACGGCACGGCACGCACTTCCCGCACGACTCATGCGCGTAGAACTTGGCCAGCTTCAAAGCGACCTCGAGCACGGTGTGGCTGTCGTCGACGACGATGACCGCGCCAGAGCCCAGCATCGATCCGGCCTTGGCCATCGAGTCGAAGTCATACGGAACGTCGAGGTCGTCCGCGGTCAGGACTGGTGAACTCGAGCCGCCGGGGAACCAGAACTTGATCTCGCGGCCCTCCTCGGGACCGCCCGCAAGGTCGTAGATCAGCTCCCGGGAGGACATGCCCAGCTCGATCTCGTAGTTGCCGGGGCGCCGGACGTCGCCCGAGACCGACACGAGCTTCGTGCCCGTCGAGGTCTCGGTTCCGATCTCGGCGTACGCCTTGCCGCCCATGCGGATGATCGCGGGGACGGTCGCGAGCGTCTCGACGTTGTTGATCAGCGTCGGGCCGTGGTACAGGCCTTCGATCGCCGGGAACGGAGGCTTCAGCCGCGGGTTGCCGCGCTTGCCCTCGAGCGAGTCGAGCAGGCCGGTCTCCTCGCCGCAGATGTACGCGCCGGCGCCGCGGTGAAGCACGAGCGTCAGCGAGTGCCCGGAGCCCAGGATGCGCTCGCCGAGCAGTCCCGCATCGACCGCCTCGGCGATCGCGACCTCGAGGATGTCGGCCTGGTGGGCGTACTCGCCGCGGATGTAGATGAACGCGCGGTGGATGTCCACCGCGTAGCTGGCGATGATGATCCCCTC
>DASYFZ010000164.1:0-1661 GCA_036000295.1 Solirubrobacteraceae bacterium | reverse complement strand
ACGCCGCATCGGCCATCAGGGCGTGGGCTTCGGCGCCGCCATCCAGTCCAAGGAGCAGCGCGACACGGGCGAGATCTTCGAGCACTGCCTGCCCGAGGACCTCATCCAGTACGGCCTCATCCCCGAGTTCATCGGCCGCCTCCCGGTCATGTCGGCCATCCATCAGCTCGACCGCAACGAGCTGATGAAGATCCTCACGGAGCCGCGTAACGCGCTCGTCAAGCAGTTCCAGCGCTTCTTCCAGTTCGACGGCATCGAGTTGGTGTTCGCCGACGAGGCGCTGTCGTCGGTCGCCGACAAGGCGCTCGAGCGCGAGACCGGCGCCCGCGGGTTGCGCTCGATCATCGAGGAGGTCCTCCTCGAGGTGCAGTTCGAGCTGCCCTCCCGCCGCGACGTCCAGAAATGCGTCGTCACCCGGGAGACGATCGACAAGGGCGTGTCGCCGACGCTCGTCACGGTCGCCGCTCCTGACGAGGACGAAGCCGCCGCCTAGCGCTGCTCCCGCCGTAGCCGGCGGATCGCTTCGAGCTCCTCCACGTCCAGCAGGTCGCGCGGACGTCCCGCCGCCCGCTTCATCGCCTCGAGGTCATCCAGCGCCGCGACCCGGATGGCCACGTCGCCGATGATGACCCGGTCCGCTCGATCCCGAAGCTGCGCGTACGGGGGCGCGCCCGACGGCGCCGCGAGGAGATCGATCCACCCGTCGTCGGTTGCCAGCGTGAGGATCTGGGTGCGCCGCAGCGTACGTCCGTCCGGAACGAACGGCACCGGGTCGGGAACCCCGCGCAGCCGCGCGCCGAGTTCCACCATCGCCGCTCCGAGAGCGTCGAGGTTGGCCTGATCCGTCGCGTAGCAGATGTCGAGATCGCGGGTGACACGGGCTGAGCCGTGCGCGATCACCGCGATGCCGCCCACGACCACGAAGTCGACGCCGTGAGCCGTCAGCTTGCGGAGAAGCGACTCCAGCCGCAGCTCAGGCCACTGCGCCACGGGACCGGGCCGCCGCCATTGCGAACTCGCGAACGCTGGCGTAACTGGCTTCGAAGGCGCGCAGCCGCTCGCCAGGGGCCACGCGCAGGTTCTCATAGATGAGCGTCTCGTCGATGTTGGGGTTTCGCTCGCGCGCGGTCAGCGAGAGCTCCTGCCCGCATGCGCGCAACGCCCGTTCGACGGTCGACACGCGCGGGCTCGAGCGATCTGACTCGAGGCCGGCGATCGCCGACTGGGTGGTGCCGAGGCGCGACGCTAGCGCCTGTTGGCTGAGGCCCGCCGAGCGCCGGGCGTCACGAACGAGCTGACCGGGAGTCATCGCACAACAACGATATCATGGCTGTAATCGTGAAAAAGCGATATTGGCGAGTTCGATCTACACTCGCCACTCAATGCCCGACCTCCAATCGACAACTCGCTACGACCCGACCGAGGTGGAGCCGCGGGTCGTCGAGAAATGGCTGCAATCCGGGCTGTTTCATCCGGACCCCGAGGGAGCCCCGGAGGACAACTACTCGATCGCCATCCCGCCGCCGAACGTCACCGGCGTTCTCCACATGGGCCACGCGCTCAACAACTCCATCCAGGACTGCCTGGCCCGCTATCACCGCATGCGCGGGCAGCGGACGAAGTGGATCCTCGGCACCGACCACGCCGGGATCGCCACCCAG
>DASYFZ010000126.1:0-1717 GCA_036000295.1 Solirubrobacteraceae bacterium | reverse complement strand
GCGCGCGGTGGTGCCCGGGATGCGCGAGCGCGGGTCCGGTGCAATCGTGACGGTGGCCTCGACGGCGGGGCGGGTCGGAACGCCGTACACCTGCGCGTACACGGCCTCCAAGCACGCCGCCGTCGGACTGACGCGCGCGGTCGCGAGCGAGCTGGCCGGAAGCGGTGTGCGCGTCAACGCCGTCTGCCCGACGTTCGTGCGCAGCGACATGACCGAGCGCGCGATCGCAAGGATCGTCGAGGCGACCGGCCGCAGCGAGGGCGAGGGCGAGGAGGCGCTGGTTCGGCAGGGCCGGCTGGGACGGCTGCTCGAGCCCGACGAGGTCGCCGACACGATCGTGTTCCTGGCATCGCCGGCGGCCGAGGCGATCAACGGGCAGGCGCTCGTGATCGACGGCGGCGCAGTTCAGGCCTGAGTAGGCGGGATGTGAAAGCGAAGATATAGATCGCTTTCACGTCCAACCCCTAACGCGAGGACCCCAATTCCGTATGGTGCCGCGGAGTGCTTCGGTCCTCCGTCAGGCGCCAGCTGACGGCGGTGGTGCTTTGTGCCGCCGTCGCCGCGGCGTCGTGTGGCTCGTCGTCGCCGGCGGACCCGGAAGGCCCAGCCGTGTTCGCCTTCGGCGTACCCGGCCGCGTAATCCCCAACGGGTTCGTGGGGCTCTCGACCGAGGAGTGGGCGATCCCGTCGTTCGCCGGCTCTGACCCCAGCGCCTTGAACCCTGCATTCCTGCAGCTGGTCCGCAACCTCGCACCGGGCACGCAGCCGGTGATCCGCCTCGGCGGCGACAGCACCGACTGGAGCTGGTGGCCCGTGCCCCACACCAGGACCCCGCCCGGCATCCGCTACACGCTGACCCCGCAGTGGCTGCAGATCACCAAGGCGTTCGCCAAGGACACCAACGCGCGGCTGATCGTCGGCGTCAACCTCGAGGCCAACAGCCGCCGGCTGGCAAGCGTCGAAGCGCACGCGCTGGTGTCCGGGCTTGGCGCGTCATCGATCAGGGCGATCGAGATCGGCAACGAGCCCGAGCTGTACGGAACCTTTGGCTGGTATCGGACGGCGAGCGGGCACGAGGTCCCCGGACGGCCGCGTGGCTACGACCAGGCGAGCTTCGAAAGCGACTTCTCGTCGTTCGCCAAGGCGATGCCGCGGGTTGCGCTGGCCGGGCCGAGCACCGGCTCGCCGGCGTGGCTGTCGACCCTTGGGCAGTTCCTGGCCAAGGAGCCGGAGGTGTCGGTTGCGACCGTGCACGCCTACCCGCTCAAGCATTGCGTCGCTGCCAACCACGTGACGATCGGTGAGGTGCTGGCCGACTCCTCGTCCGATGGCCTCGCGGCTCGCGTCGCGCCGCTGGCTGCGGTAGCGCACCGGCATCACGTGCCGCTGCGGCTTGACGAGATGAACTCGATCTCGTGCGGCGGCGAGCGCGGCGTCAGCGACACGTACGCGACCGCGCTGTGGTCGCTGGACACGATGTTCGCGCTCGTGCGTGCGGGTGTCGACGGCGTCAACATCCACACGCCGGCCCACTCGATCAATCAGATGTTCACGGTCTCCCAGGTCAACGGCACCTGGGAGGTGTACGTGCACCCCAACTACTACGGGCTGTTGATGTTCGCCCAGGCAACCCCACCGGGGTCGAGGCTGCTGCGGATCTCCGGCTCTGGCGGTGCCGGCCTGTCGACCTGGGCGACGATCGGGGCCGGTGGCACGA
>DASYFZ010000060.1:0-3575 GCA_036000295.1 Solirubrobacteraceae bacterium | reverse complement strand
GGAGCACTTGCGGCAGCGGCGCCAGCCCCGGCGGGCTGCCGCATCTCCGCGGGAATCTCAATGCTGGCTCGCGTGGGCTCGGAAGCCCGCGACGCGGGCATATCGGGCCCCCCCTCACGCCCCGCGGGCAGCACGCCCTCGACGACTAGCCTTGTGGTCCCGATCTGGATCTCGGCGCCGCCACCGAGGATCGTGGGCTCCTCGATCCGGGTTCCGTCCACGTAGGTCCCGTTGGTGGACCCGAGGTCCTCGACCTGGAGACGGCTCGCGTGAGGGCGCACGACCGCGTGGCGCCGAGACAGCTCCACGTCGTCGATTGTCAGGTCCGTGTCCTCGCGTCCGATCACGACCTCGTTCTCGACGTCGATCGTCTGACCAGCGAGTGGACCGCTGACTACCCTCAGCCTTGCCATAGCCGCGGGCAGCCTACAGGATGGCGCAGAAGGCCTGCAAGCGACACTTGCAGGTGTCGGTCTCCGCGCTGACGATCGGTACATTCCGCACATGAATTCAGCCATGGCCCGCCTCGAGGTCGTCGCAGGGAGGGCGATCGGCATGTCGATCCTGATCGACGACGAGCTGCTGATCGGGCGCCACGCAGAAGGCGCGGGCCGTCTGGCGGACGATGAGGAGATCTCGCGGTCCCATGCCCGGCTCAGCCTCGACCGCACGGGCTTCTGCGCGATCGAGGACCTTGGTTCGACGAACGGGACCTACGTCAACGGGCTGCGGATCAAGGGCCCCGAGACGCTCTCGGAGGGCGACACGATCGAGGTCGGCGCGACCACGCTCGTCGTGCGAGAGCTGCCGATTCCGCATTCGGAGCACACGCTCAGAGCGATCCCGTCCCGGCCGACCGTCGTGCCGGCGCCCGACAAGACCCCGCCGGCCGGGCGCCATCACGTCCGCGCCTCCGAGGCCCGCGAGCAGGGCGCCGCAGCAAGCCCACCGAAAGGGCCGGCGGCCACCACCGAGAACGCCCGCGCCAAGGCCGCAAAGCCCGGCGACAAGCAGAGTCAGCTACCCGACAACCTGTCCCTGAAGCTGGAGATCGACTGGGACGCGCGCAAGGCGACCGTGTCGGTCGGCGAAGAAAGGCCGCTCAAGTTCGTGCTCGACGGCGACACGTGGCGCCCTTTGTCGGACGCCGGCTGAACACCGCCTACCCGGCCGCCACTGCTTCCTGGAGCAGCGCGTACTTCCCGCCGTGGAACACGAGCGGTCGGTGACCCTCGAGCAGTTCGAGCTCGAGCACCTCGCCGATGAAGATCTGGTGGTCGCCCGCCTCGTGGGACGAGTGGAGCCTGCAGTCGAGGGCCGCGGCGGCCGCCGTGAGGATCGGCGAGCCGCTCGCTCCGATGCGGTGTGAGACCTCGGCGAACGCATCACGCCCCTTCGGCCGATCACGAGACGAGAAGTACCGCGACAGCGGCTCCTGCTCGGCGCTGAGGACGTTGACCGCGAACACGCCGTTGGTGGTGATGTGGTCGGCACCCTCCGACCCGCTGATCACACACACCAGGATCAGCGGCGGATCGAGCGACACCGACGAGAACGCGTTGGCCGTCATGCCGTAGGCGTGCTCTTCGCCGCGGGTGGTGACCACCGTCACGCCGGTGGCAAACGCCCCCACGGTGGCCCGGAAGTCATGACTGCTGAACGTCTGCAGCGTGACGCTTTCGGACCGGCTAGCCACCATGCACACCCAGACGCTCGCGGATGACCTGGTCGAAGTCGGCCGTCGTGCCAAGTGCTTGCGCGACGATGTCGCGGAACGTCGGGCCATCCATGACCAGGAGCTTGGAGGGCTTGGTCGTGCGGGCCGAGGCACCGCGCGGCCGGTCGAACAGGACGGCCATCTCGCCGAACAGCTCGCCGGGGCCGAGCGTGTTGACCGTCTGGCTGGAGCCACCCTCCTCGCGGGTGATCTCGATCTCGCCGTCGACGACGATGAAGAACTTGTCGGCCGGCCCGCCCTGGCGCGCGATCACCGTGTCGGCCTCGGCGTTGAGGGGCTGCAGCGTGGCCGAGATCGTCGTGGCGGCCTGCGGCGGCAGCGCGGCGAGCACGCTGAAGGAGCGCTCGCGGTGAAAATCGGCGCCGAACACGCCGGCCTGACCGCTGAGCGAGCCGGTGTTGTCGATGAACTCGATCTCGGTCGGGACGATCCGGAAGAACGAGATGCTCATCGTCGTTCCGGGCGCGAGCGCCGGGAACTTCTGACCGAACAGGTCCGCGACACGCGCAACCTCGGTGCCGTCGAGGATCATCGAGCACTGCCCCATGCCCTGCACACCCCGCGTCTGGGTCAGGTCCGTCGCGTACTCGTCGATCGTGAACGCGATCATCGGATTCTGCTGGATGTGCCGCGCGCTGATCGCCGACCCCTTCGACCAGAAGTACAGCGAGGGTCCCTCGTTGACGTAAAGGAACGTGGCGGCTCGCGGGATGCCGCTGCCCGAGGCGGTCGCAAGGGTGAGCGTGTTGTGCTCACGCAGGTACTCCAAGACCGGACCCGGCAACTGCTGCTCGATCGTGTTCATCTCGACGTCTCCTTAGTCTGATTCTGCGGCCCGATCCTAAGTGCTCCCCGCCATAAATGCCATCCCATTCGAGACGACCCTTGCGGCGTCGTGCTTCGTCCTCGTCGGATCGCGCAGCGCTGCTGCCGCGGGCTTGCGGCCCGCTCGGCATCCGGCCTCGCCTTTTCGGGCCGCGCCCGCGTCGTCCGGCTGCCTCCTGCGTCCTCACCCGCCATCCGCCATTGTCGCCTCTCGGTGGGACGGCATTCACGGCGAGAAACACTCGGGGTTCCGGCAGCACAAAGGAAGGCGACCCAAGGCCGCCCGCACCGCGGCCACACTCACTTGCTGGCGAGCAGCGCGGTCAGAAACAGGATCAGGAAGTGAAACGACTGATCCATGGCCGCCCCGAGCGACGGGTTGGCCCCGATATCGGCCTTCTTGACCGCTCGCGCGTAGGCCGCGAGCAGGCTGCCGTCGTCCTGGATCAGATGCGGGATGAAGATCACGAATGCCAAACCGACGCACGCCCAGACGCTGAGGCTGTCCGACAGCCAGATCAGCGCGGGGACGAAGGTCAGCGTGTACGTGGTGACATGGGAGAACAGCGCCCGGCGCATCTCGCGCGTCCCCCGCAGCCCACCGCGCTTGTGCATCGCCTGCCAGTCGGTCTGGATCAGGTAGTCACCGACGAGGTGAGACACCAGGAATACAGCAAATATCTCGACCCACGGCATAACGGGGTCAGCGCCTAGCGCCGCGCTCGTCTGGCTCAAAGTCTCCAGCCGTCGCGCGGAGCTGGAGCTGCTCCTCGGCGCGAAGGATGTGCACGACCGCGTTGATCTGCGCGAGGTGAGTGAACGCCTGGGGGAAGTTGCCGAGATGACGCCCGGTCGCGGCATCGATCTCCTCGGCATACAACGCCAGCGGGCTGGCGAACGACAGAAGCTTCTCGCATAGCCCGCGAGCGCGCGCGAGCTCGCCAACCTCCACCAGCGCCGACACCAGCCAGAACGAGCAGATCGTGAATGTGCCCTCCTCGCTGGCAAAGCC
>DASYFZ010000017.1:0-1647 GCA_036000295.1 Solirubrobacteraceae bacterium | reverse complement strand
GCCGGGAACTCCACGTACGCGCGCTACGCGGCCGAGCTTGCCGCGAACGAGTCCGAGCACCGCCTGCTCGGGCAAACGCTCGCCGGCGCAAACCCGCCCAACGACCTCGGATTCGCGGAGTACGAATTCGATCGCGTCAGCCAGATCGCCGCGGCCGCCCAGAGCGCCGGCTTCGGCTTCGGCGAGCAGGGGAGCGCCGCCGGTCGCTTCTACGACCTCCCGCAGTCGCCGATCGCCCCGCCCATTCAGATCAGCTCGAACGAGCCGCGATAGGCCGGACGCGACGCCAGCCCGGTCCCACAGCACCGAAGCGGCTTCAGCCCGGACGCGTCCACCGACCGCCCGGGCTGAACCGTTCTGGAAGCCCGGCCAGACGTATCCCGCGGTCGCGGGCGGCCGGCCAACCCTCGGCCGCTGGTCGCCGAGTCGGGAGCCTCGAGTCTGGCCGAGAGCAGAGGAACTGAGCGTGACCGCCGCGACTGCGGCCTCGACATGCCCGCTGTGCACTACACAAACCTCCTGATCGTCGTCACGATCGGCCTGCTCGCCCCGCTCGCGCTCGGTTTCTTCCCGCGGTTCCGGCTCCCGGCGGTGGTGCTCGAGCTCGTGCTCGGTATCGTGATCGGCCCGTCCGGCCTGGGGTGGGCCAAGCCCGACCTGCCCGTCTCGATCCTCGCTCTGATCGGACTGGCGTTCCTGCTGTTCCTCTCCGGCCTGGAAATCGACGTCAAGCGCCTACGCGGCCGGGTCCTCAAGCTGACCACGATCGGATTCGCGCTCTCGTTGGCGATCGCGATCACCCTCGGCCTCGGGCTGAAAGCAGGCGGATTCGTCAACTCGCCGCTATTCGTCGCGATCGTGCTCGCCGCCTCGTCGGTCAGCGTGATCTTCCCGGTCATGAAGGACGTAAACGTCACCGGCTCGCGCTTCGGTCAACTCGTGCTCGCGTCGGCCTCAGTCGCGGAGTTCGGCGCGATCATCCTGCTGTCGCTGTTCTTCTCGGGCAAGGGCTCGAGCAGCACCACCGGGACGCTGATCCTGATCGGCGTGTTCGGGCTGGTCGTAGCCCTGGTGGGCGTGGCAATCGCCGGTGTCGAGAGGTCCATCAGCCTCTCACACGTCCTCCGGCGGCTCCAGGACACCACGGCACAGATCCGCGTCCGGGCGGCGTTCGTGCTGATGATCGGATTCGCCGCACTCGCCGACCAATTCGGGCTGGAGACGATCCTCGGAGCGTTTGCCGCCGGCGTCCTGCTGTCGCTGATCGACCGCGACCAGACGACCCATCCCCAGTTCAGGCTGAAGCTCGAGGCCGCCGCATTCGGCGTATTCATCCCGGTGTTCTTCGTCACGAGCGGCCTGCGCTTCAACCTGAACGCGCTCTTCGGGAGCCCGTCCACCGTGGCGCGGGTACCGCTGTTCCTGCTCGCGATCTACCTCGCCCGCGGGCTCCCGGCGATCGTGTACGTGCGACTGCTCGGCCGCTCGCGCTCGGTGATCGGCGGCGTCCTTCAAGCGACCTCCCTGACGGTCATCGTCGCCGCCACCCAAATCGGGCTCCAACTCGGCGTGGTCAGCCAGGCGAGCGCCGCGGGACTCGTTGCCGCAGGTCTTCTCTCGGTGGTGATCTCCCCGGCCCTAGGACTC
>DASYFZ010000711.1:0-2197 GCA_036000295.1 Solirubrobacteraceae bacterium | reverse complement strand
AGTGCGCGGCGTACTGCGCCGGCGCGAGCGGGTTCGGATCGGCCGCGACGACGGTCGCGTGCTGGGCAAATGCCGAGACGATGTCGTAGCGCTTGCCGACCCCTGTCAGCAGGACCCCTACGTCGGCCGCCATCCGCCCGTCTCTCCCTTGTACAGCCCCTGGCCGGTGACCACCATCCGCACGGTGCGCGCGAGGATCTCGAGGTCGAGCGCGAGCGTGCGATGCTCGACGTACCAGAGGTCGAGCTCGATGCGCTCAGACCACGGCAGCGAGGCGCGGCCGTTGACCTGCGCCCAGCCCGTGATCCCGGGCTTGACCGCGAGCCGGCCGCGCTCGCGCTCGGTGTACTGGTCGACCTGGACCTGCAGCGTCGGACGCGGGCCGATGATCGACATCTCGCCGCGCAGCACGTTCCACAGGTTGGGCAGCTCGTCGAGCGAGTAGCGACGCAGGAACCTGCCAAGCCGGGTGATGCGGTCATCGCCCTCCTGGATGGCGAGCCCGGCGCCGGTGAACTCGGCGCCGTGGACCATTGTCCGCAGCTTGTAGATCTCAAACAGCGCGCCATCCTTGCCGACGCGCGTCTGGGTGTAGATCGGATGGCCGGACGACTCCAGCCGCACGGCCAGCGCCAGCAGAGCCACGACCGGCGCGGTCAACGCCGACACAGCACCCGCGATCACCAGGTCCAGCAAACGCCGGACCAGAGCGTCGACGGCCTTCACCGAGTCCCCTCCGCGGGCTCCCAGCCGGCCGCCGTGCCGCGGCGCAGCCAGTCCCACAATCCCGCCGCCAGCGACGCGGTCGTGAGCACGTAATAGCGGGCGATCAAGAACGGCCTCGCGTGCACCAGCGGCGCGACGACGGCCGCGAGCAGGATCGCCACCTGGAGCGCCAACGTCACGGTGTAGACCCACCCCTGGCCGAGCAACAGAATGTTCGCGACGAACGCGATCACGTGCAGGAACGGCGTGAGGTAGCGGACGATCCGGTGCGAGAAGATCATCAGCGCATAGACCAAGTCATATCCCCGCGGCGACAGCATCCCGCCGCGCAGCACGATCGGCCACATGTGGCTGCTCATCCGCCGCTTGCGCGCGAACTCGCCCTCGATCGTCGGAACCATCTTCTCGCTGGCGTGCGCGTCGGACGCGTACACCGCGCGCCAGCCGTGCTTGACCATGTTGAACGGGAACGACAGGTCGTGGCCCATGATCGGATCCACGAACAGGTACGCCTCCCGCCGGGTGGCGTAGATCGCGCCGTTGCCGCCCGTCACCGAGCGGACCCGGGACTCCAGCGAGCGCAGCGCCATCTCGTAGCGCCAGTAGACGCCCTCCTGGTTGGTCCCGCGCTCGTTGACGAAGCTGACATCCCCGCAAACGTAGCCGACCTGCGGATCGATAAACGGTGCGACCAGCTTCCGCAGCGCGGCCGGCTCCCACTGCACGTTGGCGTCGGAGAACGCCACGATGTCGCGTTGCGAGCGCTTCACGGCCGCGTCCTGGGCGCGGATCTTGCCGCCGCGTGGGAGCTCCAGCACGACGTCGGCGCCCGCGTCGCGGGCGCGCTGAGCGGTGTCGTCGGGCGACCCGTCGCAGGCGACGATCACCTCGAGCAGCGCCGGCGGGTAGTCGATCGCTCGGAGGTTCTCCAGCCGAGCCGCGATCACCTCGGCTTCGGCATAGGCGGCGACTATCACCGACACCGACGGCAGCTCGTCCGGCTGGGCTTCGCGGACCGCGGGCCGAGCCGGCCGGACGCGATCAACGACCCAGAGCAGCAGGAAGTAGCCGGCGTGGGCGTAGAGCACCAGGCCGGCAGAGATCCAGAAGACGATCGCAAGCGCGGTCACGACGGCGCCGATTGTGGCGCAGCGGCCTCACGCGCACTCGTCAGCCCGCGGTAGACGTCGAGCGTCCTGCGCGCGGCCTCGTCCCACGAATACGGTCCTGCGGCGGCGGCCCGGGCAGCCTCCGCCAGCCGCGAGCGCTCGCCCGCGTCGCCCAGCACCCGGCGCAGCGCGGCCGACAGCGACCCAACGTCGCCCGGCCCGACCAACACCCCGGCGCCCGTCGCGGCGACCTCGCCGAAGCCGCCGACGTCGCTGAGCACGACCGGCTTGGCGAATGCCAAGGCCGTCGCCAGCACCCCGGACTGGTCGAAGCGGTCGGTGCGCGAGTACGGGAGCACGAC
>DASYFZ010000295.1:0-5457 GCA_036000295.1 Solirubrobacteraceae bacterium | reverse complement strand
GGGACCGCGCACGTTGACGCTCACGGTGATCCCGAACTCCGAAAGGCTCGGCGCGGCCTGTTCGATCAGCGCCGCGATCGCGTCCGTGGGCTGCTCGGGACAGTCGATCTGGATCCGCACCGGCCGGCCCTCGAGGTCGGGGTACCGGCGCACGAGGTCCCGGTCGGCGACAAAGCCGGCATAGGTGATCAGCTTCTCGCGGAGGTCGTCGACCTGGCTGGGGTGCGCGTCCCACGGTCGCTCCTCGACGATGAACAAGATCACCTCGCCGTCCGGGCCCTCGCCGACGAGATCGATCACCTTCGTGTCGTGAACGCCTGTCATTGCCTCAGGCTACCCCGCGGCCCGGGAGCCTCACGCGTGCGGGATCACTTAGGCTGGCGGGCATGGACGAGCTGCTCGCGGCCCTGGCGCGCTACGACTCCCCGACGCTCGCCAACGCGATCGAGACGTTCGACATTCAGCCGCGTGACGTCGGCTTCGCAGACAGCCGGATCAGATGCATGTTTCCCGAGCTCGGCCGCATGGTCGGGTTTGCTGCCACGGCGACGATCGTCGCCCGAGGCGCCCCCGGGCCAGACTGGGCGGGCGCCGGCAACGACGGGCTGTACTCGTACGTGCGCACGGTCCGCGCGCCGCGGATCGTCGTTGTCAAGGATCTCGACGACCCGCCCGCGCACGGCTCGCTTTGGGGTGAGGTCCACGCGACGATCTTCGGCGCGCTCGGCTGCGTCGGCTGCGTGACCGACGGCGCCGTGCGCGACCTCGACGAGGCGCGCGGGATGGGGTTTCACTTCTTCGCGGCCGGTCCCTCGGTATCGCACGCCTACGTGCGTGTCGAGACCGTCGGCGAGCCGGTCGAGATCGGCGGCCTCCTGGTGTCCCCGGGCGACCTCCTGCACGCCGACCAGCATGGCGTGCTCAAGATCCCGCCCGAGATCGCCGCTGAGCTGCCAGCTGCCGCCGATCGGGTGATCGAGACCGAGCAGGCGCTGCTGCGATGGGTGCGGTCGGATGACTTTGACCCGGACCGACTGGCCCAGATGCGCGCCCGGCACTGACCCTGTCGGCTCCTGCTCGCACGCATCGCCAGTGTGAGTGATCCGTTTGCACAGCCGCAACGTAGAGGGCGGTAAGAGAGTCGAGAGCCCGGCCTCCAGACGGATGTCACGTCGAGGCGGGAGACGCACAAGACGAAGCTGACCGGTCCTCGGCGCAACCGATCAAAGGAGGACTCCATGAATTCCGTTACGAGGCGTGGATTCGTCAAGAACTCTGCGGCTGCGGCCGCCGGTATGACCGCGGTCGGCGCAATCGTCGCGCAGCAAGCGGATGCCGACGTCGTCTCCGAGGCTGAGCCCGTGGTCGCGTATGTCAGCAACCCGCGCAAGGGCGAGATCTCGGTGATGACGGGCAAGCACGAAGTGATAGTTCGCGATCCGAAGCTCGCCGCCAGCATCGTGCGCGCTGGACGCTGAGGCGCTGCACCCCGGGGGCAGGTGACTCCCGCAGGAGAGTGATTCCCCCTGCCCGCCAACAGTCCAACCCATCAGCCGACCCAACTACTCGGAGGTCAAACCATGTCGTCTCACCGTGAGGCGCCGGCGATCAGCAAAGACCCTGTCGCCGACAACACTGACACGTACGCATTCGTAAGTCCGGACGACCCGGACACCGTGACGATCATCGCCAACTACCTCCCACTGGAAGCGCCGTTCGGAGGTCCGAACTTCTTCGAGTTCGGAGATGACGTCCGTTATGAGATCCACATCGACAACGACACCGATGGTAAGGCGGAGATCACCTACGAGCTCGAGTTCACGACCGAGGTGCGCAATCCGGACACGTTCCTCTACAACACAGGCCCGATCAACTCGATTTCGAGCCCGAACTGGAACCGACGGCAGTTCTACTCGGTGACGCGGGTGGAGGGCTCAAAGCGCACGGTCCTCGGCAGTCAGCTGGCCTGTCCGCCGTGCAACATCGGTCCGGCATCGACACCCAGCTACGAGACGCTCGCGGCGCAGGCCGTGCACCAGGTCGGCGCCGGCCATACGGTGTTCGCCGGCCAGCGCCTGGAGGGCTTCTACGTCGACCTCGGCGCGGTCTTCGATCTCGGCGACCTCCGCCCGTTTCAGAATCTCCACATCGCGTCAATGGCGGCCGCACCGGGCGTGAACGCGACGAACGACTTCAGCGTGCATTCGATCGCGTTGAAGGTTCCCAAGACCGAGCTGACCCCCAACGGCATGAAGCCGACCAACCCGATGAGCAAGAGTTCCGTCATCGGCGTGTGGGCCGCGGCGAGTCGACAGCGGACCTTGATCCGCGGGACAGGAACCGGCACCACGTTCGAGGCGGGGGACTGGGTCCAGGTCTCCCGGCTTGGCAATCCGCTGTTCAACGAGGTGATCGTTCCGCTCGGCGACAAAGATCGATGGAACGCGCTCCCCGCTGCGGAGGACGCTCAGTTCCTGAAGTACGTGCAGCACCCCGAGCTTGCCGGGTTGCTGCCGGTGCTCTACCCGAACGTGTTCCCCAACCTTGCCGGGCTGACGGCTCCAAGGGCGGACCTTGTCGCCGTCCTGCTGACGGGCCTCCCGGCTGGAATCGTGCCTGGATTCCAGAACTTCACCGGCAAGCGGTACGCCGACCAGTTGCGGCTGAACATGGCTATCCCGCCGGCGAGCGACCCCAAGGCATTGGGGCTGATCGGGGGAGATGCGGCTGGGTTCCCGAACGGCCGGCGCGTGTTTGACGACGTCGTCACCGTCGAGTTGCGCGCGATCGCCGGCGCGACGTATCCGCTGGTCAACCCCAGCTACACGCCCGACGCGGCGGCGTCGCTGGTCACCGACGGCCTGGACCAGAGCAGCACGCGGTACCTGCCGAATTTCCCCTACCTCGGGACGCCTGTCAGCGGCTACGACACCAAGCCGCTGGCCGCCTGAGAGGGGAGTGCAAGCATGACAACCACCAATGGGGGCACGCTTGAAGTGGGGCCCGCCATGAACACGGCTGCCAGTGCGAGTCTCGCGCTCGACATCGGCGCGCAAGCGGGCGCGCTCGTGATCTATCCGGCCGAGCGGTTCCGCGGCCGGGAGATAGAGATCAGTCGCCAGCACGGCCACGGACATCGAGTCCACACCGGCGTGCACCAACGCACAACCCAGGCGGGATCGGTGCTCACGGCGGTCTTCGGCAGCCTCCCGGCCGGCGACTACCTCGTGTGGGAGTCCGACACCCAACCCGCCTCGACGGTCGAAGTTCGCGCAGGCGTCGTCACCGAGATGCGTCTGTCCTGAAAGATGAGCGAGGGCGCCTGGCCGCGCGCCGGGCGCCCATCGCTCGCCAAGCACCTAACACGAGCGGAGTTCTGACATGCGAGCGAACCGAAGGTCGACGCTGCGCCACCGCGTGCGTGGCGCTTTGACAGGTCCCGAATGGCGTGCCGTCGCGGCGATGGCGGCTGTCGTGATCGGGCTGCACGTAGTTGGGTTCTTCATCCTCATCGCGGTGATCGCGCCTCGTCACTATCAGCTCGGCGCAACCGGTTCGTTCACGGTCGGGCTCGGCGTGACGGCATACATGCTCGGCTTGCGCCACGCGTTCGACGCCGACCACATCGCGGCGATCGACAACACCACCCGGAAGCTGATGGTCGAACGCAAGCGACCGCTGGGGGTCGGGTTTTTCTTCTCCCTTGGACACTCGACGATCGTGTTCCTGCTCGCGCTGTTGTTCGCGGTGGGGATCCGTGCGGTCAGCGGCCAGGTCGAGAACAGCACATCGGCGCTTCACAACGTCACGAGCTTCATAGGCACCGGGGTATCAGGCAGCTTCCTCTACCTGATTGCTGTGCTGAACCTGCTCGTCTTGTTCAGGATTCTGCGTGTCCTGCGAGGAATGCGTCGGGGCGCTTTCGATGAGGCGCAGCTCGAGCACCAGCTCAACAGTCGCGGCGCCATGACCCGCGTATACGGTCGCTTCACCCGAGGAGTCACGAGGTCGTGGCACATGTACCCACTCGGCATGCTGTTCGGTCTTGGGTTCGACACGGCGACCGAGGTCGCGCTGCTGTTCCTCGCGGCTGGAGCAGCAGGGGCGGGTCTGCCGTTCTACGCGATCCTCTGCCTCCCGATCCTGTTCGCCGCCGGGATGTCACTGCTGGACACGATCGACGGCTCGTTCATGAACTTCGCTTACGGCTGGGCGTTCTCGAACCCGGTCCGGAAGGTCTACTACAACATCATCATCACCGGTCTGTCAGTGGCGGTGGCCCTCGTGGTTGGCACCGTTGAGCTGCTCGGTCTCGCCGTCGACAAGCTCGGGCTCAGAGGCGTGTTCTGGAGTTGGGTCTCCGGCATCGACATCAACGCGGTCGGCTACATGATCGTCGGGTTGTTCGTCGTGACGTGGGCGATCGCATTGCTGATCTGGCGCGTCGCGCACATCGAGGAGCGCTGGAGCGCGGACATGGGATGACGCAATCATCGCCGGCGCCTAATCGAGCGCCAACACGTCGTCTGCCTCCGAGATAAGCAGCGCCGGACTTCCCGACTCAGCAGATGCCAAAGAAGTGCTTGACATCTTCGGGAAGCGAACTTAGGATCCCAAGCATGTCCTTGGAATCAGGCGCGAGCCCGGGCGACCAGGAGCGACCCGGCCAGCGGCGCCGGCTGCTGGACGACCCGCTCAGCATTCGCGCGCTCGCCCATCCGCTGCGGTTGGAGTTGCAGTCGATCGTGGGCCGCTCAGGAAAGATCACGGCCGCGGACGCGGCGCGCGAGCTCGGCATCAGCCACGCGTTGGCTTCGCATCATCTGCGCCAGCTCGCCAAGTACGGCTTCGTGGAGCAGGTGCAGGGCGCCGACGCGCGGGAGCGCCCGTGGCGCGTCGTCCACACGTCCTACAGCGCGGAGGGGATCGAAGAGCAAGCCGGCGGCCCGGCAGCGCTGGCCGTGCTCGAGCAGGTCACGGCGGAGCGAGCCGTCGAGGACCTGATCGAATGGCACGAGCGAAGGGGGGAGTGGTCGGAGGGCTGGCGCAGCCATACCGGCGTGGGGCGTAGCACGCTGTACCTCACAGAGCAGGAAGCCATCCAGCTGACCAACGCAATGGATGCCCTACTGGCCGAGTTCGCCGAGCAGCGTCCGCTTGACGACATCGACTCGCGCCCGGAGGGCTCGGTGCCGGTCGAGTTCACGCTGATCGTCGTTCCGCGCAAGTCGACCACGGAGGGAAACTGACGTGGCCAGGCTACGCGGCGCGGTCGCAAAGCCTGGGGTGCGCCTGCTACTCGGCGCGGGGCTCATCTCGTTGTCCGGCGACTGGGTGCTGCGTGTCGGGCTCGCCTACTACGTCTACGCGCTCACCGGGTCGACGGTCGCCTCGGCGGGGATGCTGCTTGCCTCGTTCATCCCACAGATCGCGCTGAGCTCGCTCGCCGGTGTGTTC
>DASYFZ010000512.1:0-7813 GCA_036000295.1 Solirubrobacteraceae bacterium | reverse complement strand
GTGTACGGGACAGGTGATGCAGACCGGATGCTCGGCCAAGCGATCGCGGGCCGGCCGCGCGACAGCATGTGCATCGTCGGCGCCGTCGGCCACGACTTCTACACGGGCGAGCGCAACGGCCCCAAGGGCTTTCCGCGGTTCACCGATCCGGCGCTGCGCGATGCCTCCGGCTACGCGGACTACCTGCGGATGGCGACCGAGCGCAGCCTGGAGCGATGCGGGATCGACGCGTTCGACCTGCTGCTGCTCCACAACCCCGACCGCATCGGCTACACGAGCGAGACGGTCTGGAACGGGATGGGTGCGCTGCGCGAAGCCGGCCTGACCCGCTTGATCGGGGTCGCGCCCGGGCCGGCCAACGGGTTCACGCTCGATGTCATCGGCTGCCTCGAGCGGTTCGGCCAGCTGATCGACTGGGCGATGATCATCCTGAACCCGTTTGAGCCGTGGCCGGGCGAGCTGTGCCTCGGCGCGGCGGCGAACGCCCGGGTCAAAGTGATCACGCGCGTCGTCGACTACGGGGGTCTGTTCTTCGACGACGTGCTGCCCGGCCAGGAGATGCATCCGCACGACCACCGCAGCTTCCGTCCGGCGGGGTGGATTGAGGCCGGTCGCCAGCGGTTGGATGCCGTCCGGCCGATCGCGCAGCGCAACGGCCTGACCACGATCCAGCTGGCGTGCCAGTGGAACCTCGCACACGAGCCGGTGGCGTGCGTGGTGCCGACGTTGATCCAGGAGGTGGGCGCCGGGGCGCGGCCGATCGAGGACAAGCGCGCGGAGCTTGCCGCGCTCCCTAGCGAGCTGCGGCTCTCCGACGAGGACGTCGAGGCGATCCGCGCGCTGGGCGACAACACCGGCTGCATGACGCTGAAGGGCGGCAGCCCCGACTACGAGGGCGACGACAGCCCTGACCGCTGGGTGATCGACGGCGCGCTGGAAGAGGTTGCTCGGCGCTGGGGCATCGAGCCCGAGCGGGATCTCTCACACGTCGCGGCCGCGCTGTAGCCTCGGCGGATCGTGATCGGCGAGGCGCTGACAGGCGGATGCGGATGCGGGGCTGTGCGCTTCGAGCTGACGGCTCCGCTCGTCTCCGCGACGTATTGCCACTGCACCCGTTGTCAGCGTCGTACCGGCACCGGAGCCTCTGCCAACGGCCGTGCCGCGCAAGGCACGTTCCGGATCGTCATGGGCGAGGACCGGCTGCGCGCCTGGAGGCCCGAGGGTGGAGCCGAGAAATGGTTCTGCGGCGACTGCGGCTCGGCGCTGTTCAGCAGCACCGGCGGCGACGAGCCGCAGATCGGCGTCCGGCTCGGGGCGTTCGACGAGGACCCAGGGGTCCGTCCGGTGGCGCATCAGTTCGTCGCTTATGCCGCCTCGTGGGAGGAGATCCCCGAGGACGGGCTGCCGCGGTTTCCCGAGCAGCGCGTCGCCGACTGACGGCTAGTCGAAGTTGGGCCGAGTCGCGCCGTCGCCGGGGTCCGGCGGCCCGTCGGGGCTCAGCGCCTCGGCCCGGATCCACTCGCAGCCAACCGACAGGTCCTCGACACCCATCGCCGCGGCGACGTTCAGCCACATGCCGTAGCGGAAGAACTCGTCGATGCGCTCTGAGTCGGCGCCCGACAGGCGCTCCACGTGTGCCACCAGGCGCGCGTACAGCGCTCGCACCCGGTCGCGAATCACCTCGTCGTCGCAGGCGGCGTAACCCTGGTGCTGGAGCAGCAGGTAGTCGCGATCCGTGGCGAGCAGCTCCATGTAGGCCTTGCCCATCGCCGTCAGCACGTCCGCGTCGGGCTCGGCGATCGCCGGGTCAAACTCGGCCGCGCCGCGGGTGAACGTCTCGGCGATCAGCTCAAACCCACGCTCGACCGCCGCCAGGAACAGCTCGCGCTTGTTCTCGAACAGGCTGAACACGTACGGCTGTGCGACGCCGACGCGGCGGGCGATGCGGTCTACCGGCGTCCCGTGAAGGCCGCTGTGTGCGAACTCGTGTACCGCGGCCTCAATCAGCGCGGCCCGGCGCTCTGAGGCCGGGACGCGCTGACGCGGTTGCTTCTGTGATGTCGTTGCCATGGCGGTAGGGATGATCCTAGTGGTGGCCGGGGCGGCGATCAGGCGGCCTGCCCCGCGATCTCGAGGCGCTGCGGAATCTGCTGCTCGTCCTCGACCTCGGCCTGGGCGCCCTTCCCGAACGGGAACAGGGCGGCGATCAACGCACCGGCGGCGAGGACTGCGACGCCCACCCACATCGCGGGCGTCAGGCCGTCGATGTAGGCCTGCGGCGAGGCGTAGCTGCCGTGGCTCGTGAACACCGTCGCGAGGACGGCGATGCCGAGCACGCCGCCGAGCTCGCGGATCGCGTTCGTGGCTCCGGAGGCCTGTCCGGCCTCCGACACCTTGACCGAGGAGAGGACGGCGTTGGCCGCCGGTGCGAACACGAGCGCCATGCCGGCACCGGCAAGGATGAACGGGGCGATCATGCTGGCGTAGCTCTGGGTCATGGACGCCAGGGTCGCGAGCCAACCGAGCGCGATCGCCTGCAGGCTGAGGCCGGCGACCATGAACAGGCGCGATCCGAAGCGCTCCGAGAAGAATCCCGCAAGCGGCGAGACGACCATCGTCGCGCCGGTCCAGACCAGGAGCTTGACGCCGGCCTGAAACGGCGTGTTGTGCAGCACGTTCTGCAGGTACTGGCTCAGGAAGAAGATCGAGCCGAACATCCCGAAGTACATCGACAGCGACACGGCGTTGGTGACCGTGAACGACCGTTGGGCGAAGAACCGCATCGGCAGCATCGGCTCGGGCGTCCGCAGCTCGTATGCGACAAACGCGACAAGCAGCAGCGCGCCACCGGCGAGCGAGATGATGATCTGGGTGCTCCCCCAACCGAGCGTCTGCGACTGCACGAGTCCGTAGACGATTCCGAACAGGCCGGCCGAGCTCAGCAGCAGACCACGCAGGTCCAGCCGGCGGGCCGTGCCGTAGCTCTCATCAAGGCGTGTCAGCGCGAGCGGGACGAGCACGAGGCCGATCGGCACGTTGATCCAGAAGATCCAGTGCCAGGTCGCCGCCTGCACGACGGCGCCGCCGACCAGCGGGCCAAGCGCGACGGCGATCCCGCTGATGCCCGACCAGATCCCGATCGCCACGCCGCGGCGCTCCTGCGGGAACGCCTCGGCCAGCAACGTCAGCGTCAGCGGGGTCGCAATTGCCGCGCCGACGCCCTGCAACGCGCGCGCCGCGATCAGCAGATCGGCGGAGCCGGCCAATGCGGCCGCGGCTGACGAGAGCGTGAACAGCCCGATGCCGAACGCGAACATCCGTCGCCGTCCGAATCGATCCCCGAGCGCGGCGCCGGTCAGCAGGAGCACTGCGTAGGAGAGCACGTAGGCGTTCACGGTCCACTCGAGCGACTGGATCGAGGCGCCGAGCTCGCGGCGAATGCTGGGTAGCGCGACGCTGACCACGAGGTTGTCGAGCACGACCATGAACAGCCCGATCGAGACGATCGCGAGCGTCCAGGCGCGGCTGCGCTTGGCGTGTTGCGCCGTTTCGGCGGGCGGTTCGACGTGGGTGAGAGGACTGGATTCCGGCTGAGAGGTCATAGCTGGATCTCCTGCTTAGTGAGTGCTAACTACGGATAACTTAGCAGCAACTAATAAGTTGTGTCAAGCGAACTCTTGACCGGTCCGGGGACGGCGGCCGATTGGCGTGGCTCGGAAGGGCTGCGCCTCGAGTCGGAGGTCTTTCCATCCTGACTACATGCGAACATGTGTTCGCATGTATGTCGAGCTCCATTGCCACTCGGCCTTCTCGTTTCTCGATGGCGCGTCGCTTCCGGACGAGCTCGCTCCGACCGCGCTGGAACTCGGCTACCAGGCGCTCGCGCTGACCGACCACAACACGGTCTCGGGGTCGATGGAGTTCGCGGTCGCCGCGCGTGCTCTTGGGCTGCGGCCGATCCATGGAGCGGAGGTGGACCTGTCGGACGGGCGGCATCTGACGCTGCTCGTCGAGGACGCGCGCGGCTGGTCGAATCTCTGCAACATCCTGACCAGGGCGCATGCCCACACGCGCGAGAAGCCGGGGCCACCGTCGCAGGCATTCGTGGAGCTGTCGGACGTGCTCGACCACGCCGAGGGGCTGGTCTGCCTGAGCGGGTGCGCGCTGCGGGGAGTGCACGACGAGTTCACGCTCAGGCGGCTGCTCGATGCGTTCGGGTCCGATCGATTGAGGATCGAGCTCCAGCGGCCGTTCCTGCGCGACGACCGGGCTCGCAATCGGCGGCTTGCGGGGCTCGGCCAACGGCTCGGCGTCCCGTGCGTGGCGACGGGCAACGTGCACGCACATTCACGCGCGCGTGCGCCGCTTCAGGACGCGTTCGTGGCCGTGCGGCTGCACAGCACATTGGATGCGTCTGAGCCCGATCGCCGCGGCAACTTCACTCATGTGCTCGCGTCGCCCGCAGCGATGGCGGCGCGCTTTCCGGAGCACCCCGAAGCGGTGGCGGAGACGATGCGGCTGGCCGAGCGGCTGTGCTTCGACCTCTCGAGCGATCTGGGTTACCGGTATCCGGGTGCCGAGGACTCAGAGGCGATGCGCAAGCTCGCCGAGCTCTGCCAGACGCGGCTGCACGACCGCTACGAGAGCCGCCCTCCCCAGGTGCGCGGCGCCGCCGAAGGACGTCTCGAGGAGGAGCTGAGGATCATCGAGCTGCTGGGGCTGCCCGGCTTCTTCTTGCTGCACCACGACATGCTCGAGCTCGCCCGGGAGGTTGCGGCCGAGGTGAGAGGTCCGGACACGGCCAGAGCGCTGTTGCCGCCGGGTCGCGGCCGGGGCTCGAGCGTCTCCTCGATCGTCTGCTTCTTGACGGGGCTCTCCCACGTCGATCCGATCGCCAACGAGCTGCTGATCGGGCGCTTCCTAAACGAGGAGCTGAAGGCCCTGCCCGACATCGACCTCGACTTCCCGCGCGACATCCGCGAGGTGCTGATCCCCCGAGTTCACGAGCGCTACGGCCACGACCGCTCGGCGCTGGTGGCGGCCTTCCCGACGTATCGCTCGCGAGGGGCGATCAGGGAGCTCGGCAAGGCGCTCGGGCTGCCGCCCGGAGAGATCGAGAGGGTGGCGCGCGGCAGTGAGGGGTGGGATGCCCGCGAGGTGGCGAAGGACATCGAGAGCGCTTTCGGGGTCATGCCGCCCACCACGGCGGAGGGGGCGGGCGAGGCAAAGTCCGGCAACGCCCGGCGCGGTGCAACCGGCAGGTGGGCTTGGCTGGCTCAGCTGGCGGCCCAGGCCCACGGCCTGCCGCGGCACCTCTCCCAGCACTCCGGCGGGATGATCGTCGCCACGCGGCCGCTCATCGACTGCTGTCCGATCGTCCCTGCAGCGATGGAGGGACGGCAGATAGTCCAGTGGGACAAGGACTCCTGCTCGGACGCCGGCTTTTTGAAGATCGATCTGCTGGGGCTGGGGATGCTGTCGGCGGTCGAACGCTGCGTGGAGATGGTCGCGCAGACTCGCAACGAGCGAATCGACCTGTCGCGGATCCCATACGACGACGCGGCGACATATGAGTGCATCCAGGAGGCCGACACAACTGGGGTGTTTCAGATCGAGAGCCGGGCGCAGATGCAGTCTTTGCGGCGCACCCGGCCCGAGACCTTGCAGGACATCACGATCCAGGTCGCGATCGTGCGCCCCGGTCCGATCCAGGGAGGAGCCGTCAATCCGTACATCGAGCGGCGCCAGCGGATACGCGTCGATCCCGATTACGAGGTGCCATACGACCATCCCTCGCTCGAGCCGGTGCTGCGCGAGACGCTTGGGACGATCATCTTCCAGGACCAGGTGCTCGAGGTCGCGATCGCCTTCGCGGGCTTCTCGCCGGGCGAGGCGGAGGGATTGCGGCGGGCGATGAGCCGCAAGCGCTCGGAGGCGGCGATCGAGGCGCACCACAAGCGATTCGTGGCGGGCGCCCGGGAGCTGCACGGAGTCGACGAGGAAACCGCCGAGCGGGTGTTCGAGATGGTTCGCGGATTCTCGGGCTTCGGCTTTCCAAAGGCTCACGGCGCCGCGTTCGGGCTACTTGCCTACCAGTCGACGTGGTTGCGCGTCCACTACGGCCCGGAGTTTCTGTGCTCGCTGCTCAACGAGCAGCCGATGGGCTTCTATCCCCCCGACGCGCTGGTCCACGAAGCGCAGCGCCGCGGGATCGAGGTTCTGCCGCCCGATGTCAACGAGAGCGGCGCGGAGTGCGACATGGAGGTCGAAGCTGCGGGCGGCGAGGATGCAGGCGGTCGCGTCCGGATCGGCCTCGGCTACGTCCGGGGCGTGCGCGACCAGGAGGTCAAGGCGCTCGTATCGGTGCGAGAGGCCGGAGGGCCGTTTCGGACGCTGTCTGACCTCGCGTCACGGGCGGGCGCGGGGTCGCCGTCGCTGGAGATGCTCGCCTGGTCTGGCGCGTGCGACTCGCTTGTCGCCGGCGAGCAAAGGTCGGCTCGGCGCATGGCGCTCTGGCAACTGGGTGTGGCGACGCCCGGCAGGAAGGTTCCGGGCGGCACGCAGCTCGCGTTGCCCCTCGACCTGCCGGCGCCGCCCGAGCTCAAGGTGCTCTCGTCGTGGGAGGCGATGCTCGCCGACTACGGGACGATGGGTTTGACCACCAGCACGCACCCGCTTGCGCTCTTGCGGGAACGCTTGCCGGCAGACGCCGCAACCAGCAGGGACCTCGAGAGAATCGATCACGGCACGCGGGTCCGAGCGGGGGGACTCGTCGTCGCCCGCCAGCGGCCGGGAACGGCAAACGGGATCGTGTTCATCCTGCTCGAGGACGAGTTCGGGACGATCAACCTGATCGTCCCGCCTCCGGTCTACGAGCGCCACCGCCTGATCGTGCGGACCGAGCCGCTGATGCTGATCGAGGGGAAGGTGGAGCGGTTTGCCGCCGCCGGAGGCACGATGAACGTGCTCGTCGACAACGTCGCGTCGATCGCCGCGCCCGATCGGATGCTGGCCGAGGTCAAGGACTTCTCGATGCTCGACGAGCAGGTTCGCCGAGGGCTCGCGGAGCAGCGGGCCGCAGCCCAGAACGAGAACGAAGACTTCCGGGCGGTTGCTCCGCCGGTGATGAGCTTTGCGTCGGGCAGGCGGCGCTAGCGCCATGGGCCGTGAGTTTGCCCCAGGTGAAGCGCCCCCGACTCGCCAGCATCGCGCCATCCGGCGGCTTTCCACGGTATGGTGCGCGCCCGGTGCTACCAGTAGTCGCCTTCATCGCGTTCTGGGTCGTCGTCGGAGCGGCCGTCTTCTGGGTCGCGGTCAGCGGCACGTCGCGCGGCGCGCCCGATCGCCCCCGCAGGGCTTCGCCCGCGACGCGTCGGGTCGGGGTGATTCTGTTCGTCGTGATCTACATCGGTTTCGGGATCGCCGTGCCGCTCGCGTTCATCGCCGGGAATAAGGCCAACGCGAGTCAGCAGATCGGCGGGATCAAGCTGACCGACGCCGAGAAGCGCGGCCGGGTTCTGTTCGCAGCCCACTGCGGTGTGTGCCACACATTGGCTGCGTCCAACACCAACGGCAAGGTCGGCCCGAACCTCGACACGCTCAAGCCGCCCGCGTCGCTCGTGCTGCGCACGATCAACAACGGGTGCCTTCAGAAGCCGGCCTCGACCAGCGATCCACAGAACTGCCTCGGCCAGGGGACGATGCCGGCCCAGATCCTCCAGGGCAAGGAAGCCGAGGAGGTCGCGCAGTTCGTCGGCAAGGTGGCCGGCAAGGAGTAGGCCACCCCGCCCGGCGACGGCCAGCGACCGACGCC
>DASYFZ010000510.1:0-2642 GCA_036000295.1 Solirubrobacteraceae bacterium | reverse complement strand
GGGGTGCAGGAGTGGCTGGGCGAGATGTTCCTCGAGCGCGGCGTCGACCGGATCTCCGCGGAGGAGCTGACGGTGCCCCCGGGGATGGACGAGCTGTTCTCGCTGCTTCGCATCCAGGGACACCACCGCACCGGCGAGTGGGACGTGATCGTGGTCGACTGCGCGCCGACGGGCGAGACGTTGCGGCTGCTGTCGTTCCCCGACGTCGCACGCTGGTGGCTGGACAAGGTGTTCCCGATGGAGCGCCAGATCCTCGCGGCGGCGCGCCCGATCGCACGGTCGCTGCTCGACATCCCCCTCCCCACCCAGGCCGTGTTCGATGACATCCAGCGGCTGTCGCGCAGCCTGATCTCGATGAACGAGATTCTCCGCGACCGCGAGCGCTCGACGATCCGCCTGGTGATGAATCCGGACAAGATGGTGATTGGAGAGGCGATGCGCACGTTCACCTACCTCAACCTCTACGGGTATCTCACCGACGCGGTGATCGTCAACAGGATCTTCCCGTCCGAGGTGGGCGACTACTTCGCCGGCTGGCGGCGGGTGCAGGAGGAGCATCTGGAGCTGGTTGAGTCGGCGTTTGCGCCGGTCCCGGTGCTGCGGGCGCCGTACTTCGATCAGGAGGTTCTCGGCTCCGAGATGCTCGACCGCCTCGCCGGCGAGCTGTTCGCCGGCGCAGAGCTGGATCCGGCCGCGATCCTGTACGAGACGCTGACGCAGGAGCTCGAGGTGTCCGAGCGGGAGGCGCGGCTGCGCCTGGTGATCCCGTTCGCGCGCAAGGGCGACATCTCGCTCAAGAAGATCGGGCTCGAGCTGATCGTCCGCGTCGACGGCCAGAAGCGCACGATGATGCTGCCGCCGTCGCTGTCGACCTACAACCCGACGGCCGCCACGTTCGAGGACGGTGCGTTGGAGATCGTGTTCGCGGGGGCGGAATCGTGAGCGTCGAAGGCGGCTCGGACCCTCGGAGGGCCGAGGAGACGCTGCGGCGGCTGGAGGAGCGCCTCGACCGGGCGTCCGCCGCTGCCGAGCGGTTGATGGCCGAGGCGGCTCACGGTGGGGGCAAGGCCGCTGGGTCCGATAACGGTCCCGAGCCTCCGCCGGCCGGCTGGCAGGCCCCCGAGGCTGAGGCATCGCCGAGCCAGGACAGCGATCTCGAGGCGCTGATCGCTCTGGCCCGATCGGTACGCGACCTGATCCCGCCCGACCTCCAGCAGCGGCTCATGAGCGCGCTGCGTGAGGTGCTCCAGGCGCTGCGAGACCTGCTTGATTGGTACATCGAGCGGATGGACCGGGAACGGGCGCAGCCGACCGAAGTGCAGGACATCCCGATCCTGTGAGCGGTCACAGCCCGATCCTCTGAGCGGTCACAACCCGCTCCTACAATCGAGCCGTGGCCCGTACCTGGATCCTCACCGGCTCACCTGAGAACCACCGGGCCACGAGGGCCCACGGTTTCGAGGTCATCGGCTTCAAGGAGCGCAACCGCAAGCGAGCGCTTGCGATCTCGCCCGGCGACCGGATCGTCCTGTACGCGACAGGCGTGATGGCGTTTGCCGGGAGCATCAGAGTCGAGGGCGAGATGTTCGAGGACAACTCCCCGATCTGGTCTCGGACGCCCGAGCGGCCCGACCCTTATCCGTGGCGCTTTCCGACCTCGCCCGAGGCGGTGCTCGACGAGGACGAGTGGATCCCGGCGGCATCGTTCGTAGGCGCCCTGGACCACATCGCCAAGTGGCCGCCGCGGCATTGGACGCTTGCCTTCCAAGGACAGATCCGACCCGTATCGGATCATGATGGCCTGATGCTGATGGATCGGCTCACCGCAGCGGCAGGCGCGACAGCATGAGCGACGGTCGCTCGGCCGCGGCCGCCCAGCGGGTCGGCGTGGGCGCGGCACGAGTTGCCCGCGCCTGGCGAAAGCTCCCGCCCGAGCGGCGGTTGGCCGCAATCGCCGCGATCCTGCTGTTCCTGTCGCTGTTCTTGCCCTGGTATCAGCGCCAGTTCTTCGTGGTCGTCAGCGGCAGCCCGAAACCCGCGTCGGATTCGCAGACCGGGTGGGCGGCGTTCTCGTTCGTTGAGGCGGCGGTGCTGCTCGTCGCCGCCGGCGTGCTCGTCCTGCTGTTCCAGCGGGCCGAGGGTCGTGCCTTCCACGTGCCGGGTGGCGACGGCGGCGTGATCATGGCGGCAGGCCTGTGGACTGGCGTGCTGATCGTCTGGCGCATGTTCGACAAGCAGGGCGCCTCGAGCCACGGCGCCGACATCACCAGCTACGGCATCGAGTGGGGCATCTTCGCCGCGCTTGCGATCGCCGGCCTGCTCGCCTACTCGGGTTCGCGGATCCGTGCTGCGCACGTGCCCGAGCCGCCGTTGCCGGGTGAGCGGCCACGGCGACGGCAGCAGTCCGAGCGGCTGACGATGCCGTTCGAGGATTAGGCAGCGGCTCGAAGCGCGAGGGCTGTGGCGACAGCTCGTTGGCGAGCGGCAGCAGAGCGGCAAACGCACCAGTGAGTAGACCGCGTGATGGCGGCGGTGCAGACGACCACGCACGATCGCGTGGTCGATCGCCGCCCGAGTCACCCCGAGCGCAGTCAACTGCGCGCGCGTGATCAGCGCACGCTGCCGCGCCGCGATCGCGCCAA
>DASYFZ010000633.1:0-12306 GCA_036000295.1 Solirubrobacteraceae bacterium | reverse complement strand
GACGCCATCGAACGCGGGCCACGCGCCCTCGCCGCCCGCGTCGCGCGCCAGGCGATCCATGACGGCGTAGCGGCCATTGGACATGACGATCAGCAGCGCGCCGACGTGATACTGCGCGGCGCTCCACAGCGACTGGATCGCATACATCGACGACCCGTCGCCGACGATGCCGATCACCGGGCGGTCGGGCGCGCCCATGCGCAGTCCGATCGTGCCGGCCAGGCCGAAGCCGAGGCCGCCGTTGGCGGCGGCGTAATACCCGGCAGGGTTCGTTATCGGCAGGCGCTGGTAGAGCTCGGGCTGGCTCGACGGGGTCTCCTCAACGACGATCACGTCGGGCGGCATCTGCTGCGCGAGCGCGTCGAAGACATGGCCGGCTCGCAGCGGGGAGCCGGGGCCGGGTGGGTCGAGGTGCGGCGGCCGACGCATGGGTTCCGGCGGGGAGCCATCGCGCGCGGGCACCGCGTCGGCGAGCGCGCGGCAAGCATCGGCGACCGGCGCGACCAGGGCGAGCTCACACGGGCTGCGGAGCGCTTCGGCCGGGTTGTCGGTGACGACCGCAACCAGCGTGCCGGGCTCGACGAACGGGCCCGGCTCGTCGAGGATGTACAGCCGGAAGGCGGCGGCGCCGACGGCGACCACGAGATCGTGCGGGGCGAGCGTCTGGCGCATCGCCTGGCGCCGCCAGGGCAGGATCCCTGCGAACAGTGGATGGTCCTGGGGAAACCCGGCGCGCCGGACGAACGACTCCTGCCACACCGGACAGCGCAGCCGTTGCGCAAGCGCGGTGACCGCGAGCCAGCCGTCGACGCTGTCGGAGCCCGCGCCGACAACCAGGGCCGGGGACCGCGCCTCGGCGATCATCGAGGAGAGCTCAGCCACGTCGTCGGGCGACACCGAGCACGGCAACAGCATCTGGGCCGGCGATCCGGCCGAGGCGTACTCGTCGGCAGGCTCGAGCCAGTCGCCCATCGGCACGACCACGAGCGCCGGGCCGGACGCAAGCATCGCCTCGTTGTATGCGCGGGCGATCGCGCCGGGGACGTCCTGGGCGCGGGCCGGCAGGTTGCTCCACACCGGGTAGTCGCCGGCCAGACGCTCGAGCTGGCGACCGGTGAGGAACGGCTCCAACGCGAGCTGGCGACGGTCCTGCTGGCCGACGACGACGATCAGCGGCGCGCGGACGTCGCGCGCGTTGACGATCGCGTTGATCGCGTTGCCGAGGCCGGGCGCGGTATGAAGGTTGACGAACGCCGGCTCGCCGCGCGCGAGCGCGTAGCCCGTGGCGATGCCCACAACCGAGCCCTCGTGCAGGCCGAGCACGAAGCGGATGTCGTCCGGCAGGTCGGTGAGGAACGGGATCTCGGTCGACCCCGGGTTGCCGAAGATGGTGGTGAGACCGAAGCGGCGCATGGTCTCGAAGGCCGCGTCACGGACGGTCCGCATCGCGGGCAACCTACTAGAGCCTCGGATGTGGCGATTGGCCGCTCCGTCTAGATCTGCATCATCTGGGACGTCTCCGTGTACCGACCTTCGCCGCAGGGCTTCCCAAAGCGGTTCAGTGTCGGCAAGATCAGTGCCGAGGGGCGACCACCAAACAAGTTGAGGTTGGTAGATGACTGTTCCGCAGGTGCTTCATCCGTTTGCCGCGCCGGCGCGCCAAGCCGGCGACTTTCTCGAGATCGTGCGCGGCGAGGGCTGCCGCCTGTGGGACTCCGATGGACGAACTTACCTGGATGGGACCGCATCGCTGTGGTACTGCGCGGTCGGTCACGGGCGCCGCGAGATCGCGGACGCGGTCGCTGCCCAGATGGAGCAGGTGGCCGCCTACCACACGTTCGCCAGCTTCACGAACGGCCCAGAGCAGCGGCTCGCCGAGCTGCTCACGGAGCTAGAGCCGATTCCGGACGCACGCGTGCTGTTCACGCTCACCGGCTCCGAGGCGGTCGACAGCGCGCTCAAGCTCACGCGCGCCGGGCACCGCGCCGCCGGCGACGCCGGCCGCACCGTGTTCCTCAGCCGCCACTACGCCTACCACGGCGTGATGCTCGGTGGCACGTCGGTCGCCGGCCTGCCCGCGAACCGCCGGCCGTACGGCCCGCTGCTCGGCGACTGCTTCCAGGTCGAGCGCGACTCACTCGAGGCGATGCGGGCGGCGGTCGCCTACCACGGCCCCGAGCGCATCGCGGCGATCATCACCGAGCCGGTGCTCGGCGCCGGCGGGGTGTTCCCGCCGCCGCCGGGCTACCTGCAGGGTCTGCGGGAGCTGTGTGACGAGTCCGGGGCGCTGTTGATCTTCGACGAGGTGATCACCGGGTTCGGCCGACTGGGGTCGTGGTTCGGCGCCCAGCACTACGGCGTGACGCCCGACCTGATCACCTTCGCCAAGGCGATCACCAGCGGCTACCTGCCGCTCGGCGGCGTGGTCGTCGGCCCACGCCTGCGCGGCTGGCTAGAAGCCGACGATGACTACCTTCTTACGCACGGTGGGACGTACGCGGGTCACCCCACCTGCTGCGCGGCCGGCATCGCCAACCTCGAGATCATGCGCTCCGAGAACCTGCCCGAGCGGGCGCGCCGCGCCGGCAGCCGCCTGCGCGCCGGCCTGGACCGGCTCGCGGACCACTCCGGAGTCGCTGAGATCCGCGGCGAGGGCCTGGTGCAGGCGATCGCACTGCAGGCGCCGCTGACCGCCGGAGCGGTCGTGGCGGCGCTGCTGTCGCGGGGGATCATCGCCCGCGGGCTGCCGTACGCGAACTCGGTCGCCTTCTCGCCGCCGCTGATCATCAGCGACGGCGAGATCGACGAGATCTTGGAGGCGGTCGACGCGGCTCTCACCGACGTCGCGGCGGTCGTCTGATCCGAGCGCGCTCACGCGGCTTCCTCGAGAACAACGGCCTCGCCGAACGTAGGCTCCTCCTCGGTGACCGCGTCCTCCGCGATCCGCGGCCCGGACCGCAGCCCGAAGATCGCGAGCACCAGCCCGACGGTCACGAGCACCGCTCCGATCGTGAACGCGAGGTGGTAGCCGCTGGTCAGCGACGTCGCGATCGAGTCGCCCTGGGCGAGCAGGTTGCTCGAGTGCGTGCTCGACAGCGTCGCGAGCACCGCTAGCCCCAGTGCCCCACCCACCTGCTGGGTCGTGTTGACCAGACCTGAGGCGATGCCCGCGTCCTCCGGGGTCGCCGAGGACATGGCGATCGTCATCAGCGAGGGGAACGCCAGGCCCGCGCCGACACCGAGCAGCACCATCGTCGGGAACAGGTCGGACAGGTATTGGGCGTGCACCGGCGCGCTGCGGAACAGCAGCAGTGCGACCGCCGCGAGCGCCGTGCCCGCGACCAGCGTCGGCTTGGCGCCGAAGCGCATGATCAGCCGCGCCGCAAATCCCAGCGACAGCGCCGCGATCCCGAGCGCGACCGGCAGGAACGCGAGGCCGACCTCGACCGCGTCGTAGTGCAGGACCCGCTGCATCTCCAGCGCGCCCAGGAAGAACATCCCGAACAGCCCGGCGACGAACAGCATCTGGATCACGTTGGCGAAAGTCACCTGGCGGTTGCGGAACACGCGCAGCGGCATCAGCGGGTTGGCAGCGGTGGCCTGGCGGGCGACGAAGCCTGCCAGCAGCGCCACGGCCAGCGCGCCGAATCCGAGCGTGTGCGCCGAGCCCCAGCCGAAGTGCCCGGCCTCGACGATCGTGTACACCGCGAGCATCAGCGCGCTGACGAGCAGGACCGCGCCCGGGATGTCGGCCCCCTTGTCGAGCCCGATGCCCGGGTCGTTGGGCAGCAGTCGCGTTGCGAACACGCCGGTTGCGATCCCGATCGGGAGGTTGACGAAGAAGATCCAGTGCCAGTTGATGGCCTGGGTCAGGACGCCTCCCATCAGGAGGCCAACGGCGCCGCCGGCGGCGGCGACGAAGCTGTAGACGCTGATCGCCTTGGCCTGCTCGGACGGCTTGGGGAACATCGTCACGATCATCCCGAGGATGACCGCAGCCGTCATCGCGCCGCCGATGCCCTGCACGAAGCGGGCGCCGATCAGCAGCGCCTGGCTGTCAGCCAGTCCGCACAACAGCGAGGCGGTCGTGAACAGCGTCAGGCCGGCGAGGAAGATCCGCCGGCGGCCGATCAGGTCGCCGAGGCGCCCGACCAGCAGCAGCAGGCCACCGAACGCGATCAGATAGGCGTTGACGACCCAGGCGAGGTTCGACTGCGAGAAGTGCAGGTCGCTCTGGATCGAAGGCAGCGCCACGTTCACGATGGTCTGGTCGAGGATGATCATCAGGAAGCCTGCGCAGAGCACCACCAGCGCCACCCAGCGCCGGCGGTCTTCGCGGGCTTGCGGTTGGATTTGAGGTTCGGTGGTCACAAGCTCTCCTGTCGGCTCGTTCGAGGTCATTGGACGACTCAATAAAGAACCGTAGCAAATCATCTGCTTCAAGACGATCTGCCTCCGTTCTTTCTCTGTCGGTCCATACAGGGTGACCTGCGACCGCCCCGCACACATCGGCAGTTAGGTACCTATGTCGGCGCCGGGGCCCTTAGGGCCGCCGCCGCTAGGCCTTAGCCCGCGTACCAGACCGGGGGTGGGACGTAAAAGCGAAGTATGCGTTCGCTTTTACGTCCCGCCTCCCGGGAGAACGGCCGCCCCGCCTCCGGCGAGGAGGGCTAAGCCGAGGAGGGACTTAGCGGCCGCCGCACGCCGACGAAGCTGTCGGCGGGAGCATCCGGCGGCTGCTCGGCGATCCTCGCCGCCTTCTGGCCGCGACGGCGAGGACGCCATACACGCACGTACTGCGCACCGAAGTAGGAGCCGACCACGAGCGAAATGGCGAGGAACTGGCCGGCGAACGTCTCCCAGTTGTTGAACAGACTGAACCAGGTCCCCATCCAACCCGGGATGTGCAGCCAGCTGATCTCGGTGGTCCCGATCCAGCCGGCGAGCTGCATCTCGTTGACCTCCTCGCCGACGGCGACGATCAGGACGAACAGGAGCATCACGCCGGTGATGATCAGCAGGCGCTTGTAGGGCAGCCGCTGGTGCAGGGCGAACGTGAGCACGCCGACCGCGGCGGTGAACAGCAGGCCGATCGTGACGCCCTCGAGCACGACGCCGGCGCCGTACAGCTCGCGGAGGTTCTGCAGGAAGATCACGACCTCGAAGCATTCCCGGTAGACCGAGGTGAAGCCGAGCAGCGCGAGCCCGAGCAGCAGGCGGCGCTGGTTTGTGTCCGGATCGGAGGACAACAGGCCGCGGCGGCGCTTGTTGTGGTGCGAGATCCAGCCGGTCCAGTACACCTTGTGGAAGAACCAGTTCATGACCAGCAGCAGCACCAGCAGCGCCGGCAGCCCGGTAGCCGCCTGGATCGTGAGCTCGGAGCCGTGAAAGCGGCCGATCAGCCAGATGACGCCGAACCACGTCGCTACGCCGGCGGCGATCGCCAGGCCGCTGCCGGCGGCGACCGGCTTGCGGAAGGAGCTGTGGGCGCCGCGGAAGCTCGCCACGATTGCCGCAAGCACGAGCACCGTCTCGAGGCCCTCACGGAACACCAGAATCGCGCTGTTGAGCACGACGGTGGTGTGGCTGAGCTGATGGCCGGCCGGCAGGTCGGTGGGATTGGTGGTTCCGCCGCGCGCGTGCCAGCCGAGGATCACGACGGCGAGCGCGACGGCGAGCACGACACCCGTCCACAGGTAGATGCCAAAGCGCTGGTGGACGCTCTGCGAGGGGGGCGTCGAGGTCTTGCGCGCCGTGTTCGTCGTCATCCCCCGCGGAACCTAGCACAGATTAGGCGACCCTAATTAGGTGCGCCTAACCCGCGAGTGAGACCTAGCGTTACCGCGAGCGAGAGATCTAGCGGTACCGCGAGTGAGGATCTAGCTGCGGCGGCGCACCGGATGCGCGCACGCCACCGGCACTGACAGCCGGCCGCAAGCAAGCCGCCCCAGCGCGCGCAGGAACACTTCGCGCTCGTCATCGGGCAACACGCCGAGGACGTCCTCGCGTACCTGGTCGAGCACCTTCTCGGCGGCGCGGACCTTGCGGGCGCCGGCCGGGGTCACGGCGATCACACGCGCGCGCCGGTCGGTGGACGACGGCCTGCGCTCCGCCAGCCCGCCCGCCTCGAGATCGTCGATCGTGACGACCATCGTGGTCTTGTCGAGCCCGACCATGCGCGCCAGCTCTGTCTGGGTGTAGGACCCGGTCATCGCGGTCACGAGCACCGAATGCTCGCGCGGCGAGATCCCTGACTGCTCCAGCGCGGCGGTCATCTCCGTCATCAGGGCATGGCTCGTGCGCGCCATCAGCCAACACAGATCCGAAGCCAGCGGCGGGGGCGGTGCGGTGGGGACGGCTACGGGGGTCGCGGTTGTCATGTTGTGAATGATAGTTCGGTCCGCAGAAGATCTGAGGACAGACGATCACCGACGCTATTGTTGCGTCCGTGGCGACCGGACCACACAATCTTGCCCGGCTTGCTGAGGCTTCATTCGAGCGGCGGGGCGACTACGAGTCGCTCCTGTTCGAGGATCGCTGGTATCGCTCCGGCGAACTGTTCGAGCGCTCGTGCCGCGTTGCCGCCGGCCTCGCCGACCTCGGCATCGGACCGGGCGAGCGCGTCGTCGTGACGATGGCCAACAGCCCCGACGTCGGGGTGCTCTACCAGGCGCTGTGGCGCGCCGGGGCGGTGGTCACCCCCGCGACCTTTCTGCTGCCGCCCGAGGATATGCGACACGTGGTCGCCAACGCCGAAGCGTCCGCGGTGGTCACGAGCCCCGAGTTCGTCGACAAGGTCAGAGAAGCCGTGAGCGGCCTCGAGTGCGTGCGCAACGTGATCTGCAGCGGCGACGTCGACGGCGACGTGCTTGCGCTGTCCTCGCTCGAGCACGCCGACCCTGCGCCGATCGTCGACCGCGCCGACAGCGACCTGGCGGCGCTGCTGTACACAGGCGGCACGACCGGCCGCGCCAAGGGCGTGATGCTGTCGCACGACAACCTCTACTTCAGCGGTCGCGCCGGCTATGACGCAGGACACGTTCCGGGGATCAACCGCTCACTCGGGACGCTGCCGCTGTCTCACGCCTACGGGCTCCTGGTCACGATCGTCGGCATGCACGCCGAGGAGCAGGGAGTTGCGGCGCTGCTGCGGTGGTTTGACCCGCAGGCGTTCCTGTCACTGATCCAGGAGCACGGTCTGCAGCAGAGCGCGGTCGTCCCCTCGATGCTCCAGATCCTCCTCTCTCAGCCGCTCGAGGACTATGACCTGTCGACGCTTCAGTACCTGTCGTGCGGGGCGGCGCCGCTCGCGCACGAGGTCGAGGAGGAGGTCCGCCGCCGGGTGCCGTCGGTGTCAATCCGGCAGGGCTACGGCTTGACCGAGTCGGCCGCGCTGATTGCCACCAACCCGGCGGGGCGTGAGAAGTCGGGCTCGGTCGGAATCCCCGTGCCCGGGACCACGGTACGGATCGTCGACGACGAGGGGCGCGAGCTGCCGGCCGGCGAGCCCGGCGAGATCTGCGCTCGCTCGCCCGGCGTTATGGACGGCTACTGGCGATCTCCCGAGGTCACCGCCGAGGCACTGCGCGACGGCTGGCTGCACACCGGCGACGTCGGCTACGTCGACGAGGACGGGTACCTGTTCATCGTCGACCGCAAGAAGGACCTGATCATTCGCGGCGGCTTCAACGTCTACCCCCGCGATGTCGAGGACGGGCTGCTCGAGCACCCCGCGGTCGAGATGGTCGGCGTCGTCGGCAAGCCCGACGCGATCCACGGCGAGGAGGTCGTCGCGTTCGTGTCGCTGCGCAACGGTCAGGAGTTGACGGGGGAGGAGCTGGTCGACTGGGCGCGATCGCGGATCGGCGGTTACAAGTACCCGCGAGAGGTGCGGATCGTTGACTCGATCCCGCTGACGCCGGTGGGCAAGATCGACCGCAAGCTGCTGCGGTCAAGCGTCAAGTCCACGACTCCCGCGGCCGAGACGGCCCCTACGCCAGCCACGACCTCATAGCGAGAAGGAGTCCGAGCGACCGACCAGTGTCGCTCGAACCACCCTCTCACACGAGGGGAATTCTAGACACAGCCGCGGGGCGTATCAAATACCGAGCAGTGCCGCCTGAACGTCTCGCAGGCGGTCGACATCGCCGCGGATGTCGCTCGACGCGTCGTTGTACAGGAACGACTCCGCGAGCCGGACGATCGCAAACGCAAGCGTGCGCGGGTCGATCGCGCCAAGCAGCTCATCGTCGCCGAGCTCGGCCCTGATCACGCGTTCGATGCTCGCGACCATCCGTGGGTGCACGACGCCGTCGGAGGCTGTCAGCACCCTGAGGGCGGGGAGCCCCTCCCGGCGCAGGTAGGCGCGCATTGCGTCCGACGAGGCGATGTCACGGTTGACCCTTCCGAACAGCTCGAGCAGCCCGCGGCGGCCCCGCTCACCCGTGTTGGCGGCGGCGTCGTCCACCAGCCCCTCTCCGAGCTGGGCGAGCACCTCGCCCATTAACCCGTCGCGCGAACCGAACCATCGGTACACGGTCATCCGCGCCAGGCCGAGCCGCTGCGCGACGTCCTGCAGCTCGACGCGCTCGCCGCGCAGGAAGCGGCGCCGCGCTTCGGCCAGCAGCTCCTCCCTGGTTGCGGCTGCGGGTCGCCCGACCGGCCTTCGCGCGACTGCCTTCATGCTGTGGACGATATCCGTGCATCGCGCTGCGCTCCAGCGGATTGCCACCGGGACAGGAACTCGTCCTCGAGCCATCGCGTGTGTAACCGCCCCGCAACCACGTCTGGATGCCTCAGCACCTCGCGTGCAAACTGCGCGGTGGTCGCGATCCCGTCGACGCGGAGATGCGCGAGCGCGTGGGTCAGCCTCGCGATCGCCTGAGGGCGATCGTCGCCCAGCGCGATCACCTTCGCGACGAGCGAGTCGTAGTGCGGCGGGACCGTGGAGCCCGCAAAGCACGCCGTGTCGACGCGGACATAACTGCCGACCGGCGCCACCCAATGCGAGATCCGCCCGGGCGAAGGCTCGAAGCCACGCTCCGGGCTCTCGGCGTTGATGCGGGCCTCGATCGCGTGGCCGTCGACGCGCACGTCCTCCTGCTCGACCGACAGCGGCTCGCCCGCGGCGATTCGCAGCTGCTCGCGCACGATGTCGACCCCCGTGACCATCTCCGTGACGCCGTGCTCGACCTGGAGCCGCGCGTTGACCTCCAGGAACCCGTAACTCTGCCGTTCCTCGTCAACGAGGAACTCGCAGGTCGCGGCGCCGCGATAGCGCAGCGATCCGATCAGGGCGGTTGCGGCTGACAGCATCTCGCTTTCGAGCTCTGCTGACAGGCCCGGAGCGGGCGCCTCTTCGATCAGCTTCTGGTACCGGCGCTGGAGCGTGCAGTCGCGGTGACCGAGGTGGATCACGTTGTCGTGCGCGTCGGCGAGCACCTGGACTTCGACGTGCCTGGCACGCTGCACGAACCGCTCGACGAACAGGCGCCCGTCCCCGAACGCCTGCCTCGCCTCCGCGGCCGCCGCCGAGAACGCGGCTCCCAGGTCGTCGCCGGACTGCACCAGGCGCATGCCGCGCCCGCCGCCGCCGGCGGCCGCCTTGAGCAGAAGCGGAAAGCCGACCGCGTCGGCCACCCCCCGAGCCTCGGCCTCCGACCCGACAGCGTCCGACCCGTCGCCGATCGAGATCCCCAGCTCGCCGGCCGCCTCACGCGCGACGAGCTTGTCACCGCTTCGCCGCATCGCCTCGGGGGACGGACCGACGAACACGATCCCGGCGTCCGCGCACGCCTGCGACAACTCGGGGCGCTCAGACACGAAGCCATACCCCGGGTGCAGGGCGTCACACCCCGTCAGCGTGGCCGCCGCAACCAGCCGGGGGATGTCGAGGTAGCTCTCCGCCGGGCTCGCCGGACCGATGCAGATCGCGCGGTCCGCGAGCTGCGCTCCGAGGCTGTCGCGATCTGCCTCGGACACCGCCAGAACCGCCTCGATGCCCTCGTCGAAGAGGGCGCGGATGATCCGGACGGCGATCTCGCCCCGGTTTGCGACCAGCACGCGCTTGAGCCCCACACAGAGATGGTCGCACGCCTGGCGACGCTGGGCCCGCGCGTCAGATCAAGCCGTCGCCGTCGCTGGGGGCGCCGTTGTTGTCGCCGTCGGCATCGCCCCCGTTGCCTTGCGGGATGCCGCCGGTCGGCGGTGGCGAGGTCTTCGTCGTGGTCGGCGGCGGCGAGCTCTTGGTCGTCGTCGGCGGAGGCGTCGGTGCGGGCGCCGGCGTCGGCGATGAGGTGGTGGTGGGAGCCGGCGAGCTTTGGGTCGTGGTCGGCGCTGGCGTCGGTGCGGGCGCCGGCGTCGGCGCACGGACGATCACAACCAGGCTCGCGTGGACGTGCGGATTCGACGCCAGCGTCACGCGGAGGTCGTGGCGACCCGCAGCGACGCCGTGGAAAGTGATCTTGGCTCCGGCGCTTCGCTTGATCGAACCGAGGACGTAGTGAAAGCGCGCGTGCGGGCTCGATGCTCCACTCAACCTGACCCGCACGGTCAAGTCCTGGCCGGTGTGGGCGCCCGGCTTGGGCGACACGATCCGCAGGTGGATCGGCTGCGCCGGCTCGGTGTTGGACTTCGCGGTGGTGGTGTTCGCGGCCGGTGCAACCTGGGCGGCGGCGGTGCTGCTCGAGCTCGACGAGCCTGAGCCGCCACACGCCGCGACGAGCGTGGCAAGCGCCACCGCCGCGGGTGCCAACCAGCCCAGCCGTTGTACGCGGACCGTTCTCATCGTCAGTGACAAGGACGCCACGGTCCGGGGCTTCCTTCCCGCTGAATGCGTCAGGCGCCCATCGCCACGCGCGCGTCGCGCAGCCGCTGCGCCAGCAGCTCGCCGCGGCGGTCGCCGTAAGCCGGCCCGGTTCCTTCGGTCAAGAGCCTCGCGAGCATGGCGATGCCGCGCGCGTAGAGCGGACCGGGCTCGCGCAGCCGTTGCGCCAGCGCGTGCAGCTCGGGGGCGTTGACCGTCGCGGCGCGCTTGAACGGCCGCTCTTGCCAGCGCCCGGGTGTCTCGCGCCCGTCGAGCGCAAGCCGGTCGAGCCCGCGAGCGACCTCGCGGCGCATCGCCACGGATGTCAGCCTCGCTGCCCGCGCCGCGAGCAGCGATGTGGCCGCTGGGTCGGCGCCTTCGATCAGCGCCTGGTCGAGCGCGTGGCCCCTGACCCGGGCCGCAAGCCGCGCCGGCAATCCCGGCTCGAACCTGTCTGCGGCGAATCGATCGAAGGCAGCCACGAACTCTGCGCGACCGCCGTGCATCAGCATCACGTCACCTCCGTAATCCAGTAGCTGGTTACGTACTCTACTACATCGCTTTGCCGGTTTCAAGCGCGGCTGCCCGGATGTCAACGTGCACCGGCGGTGGCTCCGGCCTCTCGAACAGGCGCTGTGTCAGCACGATCACGGCGAGGTCTTCATCAGGCTCCACCAACCATGACGCCCCGAACCCTCCGTTCCATCCAAACGCGCCATGCGGGTACACCGCTTGGCAGAACCCCCAGGACAGGTGGTCGAAGAACCCGCGACCGAGGCCGCCGCGAGCCTTCTGCGCAACGGTCAGCTGATCGGTGGTCATCGCGCGAACCGCGTCCGCCGACAACACTCCCGCGCCGCCTGCGAGCAGCATCCGCGAGAACGCAAGCAGGTCGTCGGCGGTCGACACCAGCCCACCGGCGCCGTCGGCGAAGTCGGGGCGGCGGCTCCAGCGGCCGTCGGGCTCGTCCCAAATCTTCAGACCCGCCGGGGTCGGCAGGTAGGCGGTGGCCAGTCGCTCGGTCTGGGGCGTCCAGAACGCGGTGTCGCGCATCCTGAGCGGCTCGAACAAGCGGGTTCGCATGACGTCCTCGAACGCCTGTCCGGCAGCCCGCGCGACCAGGACGCCGAGCACCGACGCACCGGTGTTGTAAAGCCACCGCTCGCCGGGCTGCGCGATCAGCGGCAGCGACCCCAGTCCCGCGATCCACGTGTCGGGGTCGGGCTGCACATCGGGGTTCACCGGTCCGATCGTCGCGAGACCGAGCTCGTCAGAGGCGGTCACGACCGGCCAGCCCGAGCCGAACATCCCGTCGCCCATCCCGAAGCCGAACGTGAACGTCAGCAGGTCGCGGGTGGTGATCGCCCGCCTCGCGGCCACCGTTTCGGCCAGTGGTCCATCCGGGCGCCGCAGCACCCGCCTGTCTGCCAGCTCGGGCAGCAGCCCGTCGACCGGCTCGTCGAGGCCGATGAGCCCGTCGCCGACGAGCGCCATCGTCACCG
>DASYFZ010000603.1:0-2867 GCA_036000295.1 Solirubrobacteraceae bacterium | reverse complement strand
CAACTACTTCAACCAGGAGTTGTTCGGCGGCCCGACGACGCTTCCGTGGGCGCTGAAGATCGACCCCGCACACCGCCCCCCGGGCTACACGCAGTACGCCACGTTCCATCCCACGTTCCTCTACGAAATCGTCTGGAACCTTTCCCTGGCCGCGTTCCTCGTGTGGCTCGGGCATCACCGCCGGATTCGGCCGCCGGGGCTGTTTGCCCTGTACGTGGCCGGCTACTCGGGCTTTCGGATCTTCGAGGAGACGCTCCGCGTCGACTACTCCAACCACATCTTCGGCCTGCGACTGAACTTCTTCGTGGCGCTGGTGCTCTGCATCATCGGGTTGCTGTGGTTCATCGCGATCCAGCGCGAGTGGTCGGCGCCATCCTGGTTCCCGCGCTTTCACCCGCGCCGGCGACCCGCACCACCCGCCAAGCCCGCCAAGCCCGCCAAGCCCGCGCAGTCGCGAGGCTCTCAGAAGAAGCCGGGAGCCGGCTCTTCAACGCGCGTAAGTTCCAACAAGCGTTCCGCTGGCAAGACCCGTCCCCGATAGTCGGGACGGAGTAAACCCTTGGCGTAACCCGGTGCGGCGCGCGAGCGCGAGGATCGTGATCAGGTAGCGGTGCGGCCGGTTGCTGCGGGGCGGACAGGGCGGCGTGTAACCGACGCCCCCGGCGCTGTTGATGCCTTGCACGCCGCCCTGGGGGACGTGCCCGGCCACGACCGAGTCGGTGCCGGGCGGGATCCCGGCGACCACCCAATGCACGAAGTTCCCGCCGGGGGCGTCGATGTCGCGCATCAGCAGCACCAGCTCTCGCGTGCCGTCCGGCGCTCCGGACCACTGCAGTGGCGGCGAGGTCCCGCGACCGGAGCAGGTGTAAACGCGCGGGATCGCCTGTCCCGACCCGAAAGCCGGACTGCGGACCGCAATCGACGCCGGGGCGACGTTCTTGAACCCGCCGGCGCTCTTCGGATGCGACGAGCCTCCACCGCAGCCGGTTGCGACGAGCGCCGCCGCGAGCAGGCCGGCGGTGGCGGCAGCGCCCCGGCGGCGCCGCGTCATCGCGAGGAGCGGTTGCGCGGCCGCAGTGCGGCGACGTCGGCCCACGAGCCGGTGTTGGCTACGTCCCGTGCGGTCAGCCACGCGCGCCGGGCCGTCGCGACCCCGTAGCGAGCGACCTCGAAGCCGCCCACCCGATGGGCGTCGCAGTTGATCAGGATCGGCACGCCCGCGGCGGCGGCAGCCCGCGCATTGACCTCGTTTAGGTCGCGGCGATCGGGACTCGCGTTGATCTCGAGCATCGTGCCGGTCTTCACGGCGGCTTCGATGACCTGGTCGGCGTGCAGCGAATACGGCTCGCGGCGTTCGATCTTGCGCCCGGTGAGGTGGCCGATCGCGTCGACCAGCGGGTTCTCCATCGCGCTGATGATCCGCTGGGTCATCGAATCGGCGTCCATCCGAAACGAGGAGTGCACGCTCGCAACCACCCAGTCGAGCTCGCCGAGGATCTCGTCGTCGTAGTCGAGCGAGCCGTCGGGAAGGATGTTCACCTCCGAGCCTGCCAGCAGCTCGATCCCGTCCACCGAAGTCGCGCGGATCTGCGCGATGTGGGCACGCAACCGCTCGGGCGAGAGGTCGTCGCCGAACCCGAAGCTCGCCGAGTGGTCGGTGATCGCGAGGTACTGGTAGCCGGCGTCATGCGCCGCCGCCGCCATCTCCTCGATCGAGGCCGTGCCGTCGGAAGCTGTTGTGTGGCAGTGCAGGTCGCCGCGGAGATCGCCGAGCTCGATCAGGTCCGGCAGCGTCCCGTTGGCTGCCGCCTCGAGCTCGCCCCGGTTCTCACGCAGTTCGGGCTCGATGTACTGCAGCCCGAGCAGCCCGTAGACCTCGGCCTCGGTGGCGCATCGGTGCGTCTCGCCGGTGCTGTCGTCGAGCACGCCGTACTCGGAGACGTGCAGACCTTTGCGGACGGCTGCGTCGCGCAACGCCATGTTGTGCTCCTTGGACCCCGTGAAGTGCTGAAGCAGGTTGCCGAACTGGTCTGGCGCGACGATCCTCAGATCGACCTGGATCCCCGTGTGCGTCCGCAGGCGGACGCCTGCTTCGCCCGGGGTGCCCGCCTGCTCGACGACGTCTAGCTGGGCGGCGGCTTGCGCCAGGGCCAGCGCGTCGTGGGCGGTCGCGATCACGTCGAGGTCCTTGACGCTGTCGGTCATCCGCCGTGCCGAGCCCGCCAGTTGCACCTGCTCGGATGCCGGGTGCTCGCGCAGCGCGTCGACGAGAGGATCGGCGATTGCCAGCGCCCGGCTGAGGACGAATCTGGTCTGGCGCTCGCCCGCGCCGGCCGCGTCGAGGGCGGCAAGGATCGATGTCTCGGCCTTGGGCCCGAACCCCTTGAGCGCGCGGATGCGCTGCTCCTGCGCCGCCGTGCGCAGCGAATCCAGCGAATCGATCCCGAGCTCCTCGAACAGGCGCCGGGCGCGCTTGGGCCCCAGGCCAGGAAGTCGCGTCATCTCGATCAGCCCGGGCGGGAACTTGGCGCGCAGCTTGACAAGCGCGGGGATCTCGCCCGTCTCGGCGAGCGACATCACCTTCTCCTGGATGATCGCCCCGATCCCCGCCAGCTGCGTCGCACGGCCCTCGCGAGCGAGCGCCGTGATCGACACGGGCGCGTCGCGTACGGCCTTGGCGGCGTTGCGGTACGCGACGATGCGATGGATCACCGCCCCGTCGAGCTCGTAGAGGTCGCCGAGCTCGTCGAGCGCCGCGGCGATCTCGCTGTTCGTGGGATCGGACGAGGGGGCCGCGGGTGGGAGTATTTCTGCGGAATCAGTCATCGCGGTCTGATGCGTCTTGCCTTCAGACTAGTGTCTCCTCG
>DASYFZ010000580.1:0-3009 GCA_036000295.1 Solirubrobacteraceae bacterium | reverse complement strand
CGGGTGCTGGACCCCCGGACCGTTGCGTACCTGGACATGATCGGCAGCGGCGCCGAGACGATCGCCCACGTGCGCGAGAACGGGCGCATCGTCGTGATGTTCTGCGCGTTCAGCGGTCCGCCGCGCATCCTGCGCCTGCATGGTCACGGTGAGGTCGTGGTCGCGGCCGACCCGCGCTTCGAGGAGCTGGCAGAGCGCTGCGAGTTCGAGTTGCCGGCCGTGGCGGAAGCCCGCCGCGCGATCGTGCTCGTGGACGTCGACCGCGTCGCCGACGCGTGCGGATACGGCGTGCCGCTGATGACCTACGAAGGGCTGCGCCCGCACTCGGACGCATGGGCGGCGAAGAAGCTCCGCGTCGGCGGCCCCGATGCGCTGCTGGACTACCAACGCGAGAAGAACGGGCACAGCATCGACGGCCTCCCGGCCGTCGAGCTCGAGGCCCCAACAGCCGCGGTCGAGCAGTGATCCCCGTCTTCGACGGCCACAACGACGCGCTCACCCGCGACGACCACAAGCTCCTCGCCGACGGCCGCTCCGACGGTCACCTCGACATCCCGCGCATGCGTGCGGGCGGGGTGCGCGGGGCGATCTTTGCGGTATTCACGCCGTCGCCAGGTGACGAGCACCAGGTCGTCGAGCGCGACGACGGAGTGGTCGAGATCCTGCCGGCCGTGGAGGTGACGCATGACTACGCGGCCGGCTATGCGACGGCCGCGGCTGGCAGGCTGGTCGAGCTCGAGCGAGGCGGCCACGTGCGTATTGCCCGCACGGCGTCCGACCTGGACGCGGCGCGGTCCGACGACGGCCCTCCGGCAGCAGTACTGCACCTCGAGGGCGCCGAGGCGATCGATCCCGAGCTCGAATCGCTCGGCCTGTGGTACGAGGCGGGGCTTCGCTCGCTGGGTCCCGTATGGAGCCGCCCCAACGCGTTTGCCCACGGCGTGCCGTTTGTCTCGCCGTCGTCTCCCGACACCGGCCCGGGCCTGACCGACGCGGGACGAGCGCTGGCCTCCGGTTGCGCCGAGCTCGGCATCGCGGTCGACGTCAGTCACCTCAACGAGGCCGGCTTCTGGGATCTGGCCCGCATGGAGCTCGGTCCGATCGTCGCGTCTCACTCCGCCGTGCATGCCCTGTGTCCCACCTCTCGCAACCTCACCGACGCCCAGCTCGATGCGATCGCCGATTCCGGCGGCATCGTCGGGATCGTGTTCGCGTGCCCGTTCCTGCGGCGCGATTTCGCTGACGATCCGGACACGCCAATCGACCTGATCGCCGAACACGCTCGCTATGTCGCCGACCGGATCGGGGTCGAGCACGTGGCCCTTGGCTCCGACTATGACGGCGCAACGATCCCGGCGCCCCTCGGCGACGTCGCGGGCACGCCGAAGCTGCTCGATTCGCTGCGTACCGCCGGGTTTGGCGACGACGACCTGTCGGCGGTGGGATGGGACAACTGGCGGCGCGCGCTCGCCGCCTGGTGGACCGGCTAGGCCCCGCCGCCCAGACTCCCGCCACTGGCGATCGGCAGCGCGTAGAACACCGCGATCGAAGCGCAGATGATCAGTGTCAGGTCGGGCGAGAACGCCGCAACGGCGGTGGCGATCACGTACGGAATCAGACCGGTGATGCTGCGCGACAGGATCCGACGCCGGCGCTCGAGATCAAGTGAGTCGCTCAGCAGGTGCGGCTTGCGAAGCAGGATGTGGCGGTTGAGCGCCGTGAACGCGATCGACATCGCCAGGAAGAGCCCGGCGTAGACCGCCGCCGCCAGGTTCTGGCCGTTGCCCTCGCGCAGGTAGGTGGCGATCAGGCTGGTGCCAAACGGAAGCACGCCGATCGAAAGCAGCAGCAGCAGGTTGAGCATCAGGATCGCGTGATCCGCGCGCCCGAGGCGGCTGATCATCGCGTGATGGTTGATCCAGATGATCCCGATCGTGATGAATGACGTGACGTACGCGGCGTACGTCGGCCATTGGTGCACCAGCTCGTGACCGAGCGAGTGTCCCGAGCCGGGCGATGGAACCTCGATGTTCAGCACCAGCAGCGTGACCGCTACCGCAATCACCCCGTCGGAAAAGGCCTCGAGCCGATTCGTGCTCACGCCCCGGGTTTCGCCGCACCCCCTGATGCTCCTGTCGGAGCGGTGCCGCACCCGATTTCGCGCAGCGCCGCTGTGACCTCGGCGCGATGCTGTTCGTCGCGGCACACGGCCGCGATCGCCCCGCCCGAACCGGTGGTACCGAAGCGTATTGGGCGCCGCCGTTGCGGCCGTTGCAGGCGCCGAGCGCGAGGCTAGGCGACGCTGCGCGCCCGGCTGGCAGCTCGCTGTTCGAGCGCCAGTCGATAGCCGGCCGCGAGGCGGTCCAGCGACGCCTCCCAGGTGCGTCCGCGGACGGCGGCGAGCGCCGCGCGTGCGAGTCGCTCCCGGTACGGCCCGTCGGAGACGATCGACAGCAGCGCATCGGCGACGGCGAGCGCCTGCGGCGGCGCGAGCAGCCCGGTCTCGCCGTGCTCGATCAGAGTCGCGGGACCACCCTCGTCGACGGCGACGACCGGGAGCCCTGAGGCCTGCGCCTCGAGCACGACCTGGCCGAACGTGTCGGTGCGGCTCGCGAACAGGAACACGTCGGCGCTCGCGTAGGCGCGTGCCAGGTCCTCGCCGGAGAGCCAGCCCAGGAACGTGGCGTGGTCGCCCAGGCGGTCACGCAGCTGATCCTCCTCTGGGCCGCCTCCGGCCAGCACCAGATGCAGGCGCGGGTCGCGCTCGCGAGCGGCGAGAAACGCGTCGGCCAGCAGGTCGACGCCCTTCTCCTTGGTCAGCCGCCCCGCATACAGCACGTTGACGTCGAGGCCGAGCAGGCCCGGCGTGCGCAGCTTCGGGTCAAACCGCCGGATGTCGACGCCGCGGTCCCACCGTCGGATCGACTGGGCGTCGATGCCGAGCTGATCGAGTCGCTGGTCGCTCGCCGGGCTTGGCGACAGGACGACGTCACAGGCGCCGTAGAAGCT
>DASYFZ010000573.1:0-3096 GCA_036000295.1 Solirubrobacteraceae bacterium | reverse complement strand
CTCGAAGAGCTTGTCGTGTCATGCACCGTCCTTATCCCTGTAAAAGCCGGCAAACGCCCACTCCGGCGTGCGACCGATCGAGCTTATGCACGGATGACCGGGATAACTTGACAAGCCTCGGCGATCGACGACGGCGTGCGGGCTTATGCAGGTTCCACGGGCCGGGCGACCCATCCGTCCCGCTCCTCAATGGGCCGTTGACGTTCGGCCCCGAGCTACCCCCGAGGCGGACCTCGGGCCGTAGCGCCCCCAGGGAATCCCCTGCGCCCCGGCCAAAACAACCGTAATCAGATTGCCTTTTGGTACATTAGGCAGCCTGCCCGCGACCGGAAGGAGCCCGATGGAGCCCGCTTCGATCGACAGCCCCAAGACCGGCACCCCTCGCACCGGCTCGCTGGAGAACCCCGAGCTGGTCGAGAACGTGCCGGGCCACGTGATCCCGATCCTCGAGAGAGAGTTCGACGACTTCGACACCGAGTCCACCCGCTTCCTCAAGGGTCAGCTCGATGGCGACGAGTTCATCAAGTTTCGCCTGAAGCAGGGCGTCTACGGCCAGCGCCAGCCCGACGTGCAGATGGTGCGCGTCAAGCTGCCGATGGGCGGCGTCACGCCCGACCAGCTCGACGCGTTCGCCGACGTGATCGAGAAGTACGTGCCCCTGCGCAAGGGTCACGTCACCACCCGCCAGAACATCCAGATGCACCACATCCCGCTGCCGGATGCGGCCCAGCTGATCCGGGAGCTCGGCGACGCCGGGCTGTCGTCCCGAGAGGGTTGCGGCAACACGATGCGCAACGTCACCGGCGATCCCCGGGCCGGCACGCTAGAGAGCGAGCTGTTCGACATCACGCCCTACGCCGGCGCATACGTGCGCTACTTCGTACGCCATCCGACCACGCAGGCGATGCCTCGCAAGGTCAAGACGGCGTTTGCGGCGACCGACGCCGACAACGCAATCACCCGGATCCACGACATGGCGTTCCTCCCGCGAGTGCGCGACGGTGTCCGCGGCGTCGAGATCCGCGTCGGTGGCGGCACCTCGATCATGCCGCGCCTGGCGCCGACCCTGTACGAGTTCGTCGAACTCGACAACGGCGACTTCCTGAAGGTCACCGAGGCGTGCATGCGGATCTTCGACCGCCAGGAGTGGCTGCGCGTCAACCGCGCCCGCGCCCGGATCAAGGTCCTGATCGACAAGATCGGGATCGACGAGTTCCGCGACCTGGTCGAGGAGGAGCTCGAGGGCGACTGGGTGTCCGAGCGCGACTTCTCGCTCGATGACATCCTTTTCGATCACGACGAGGAGGCAAACGCTCCCGCCGAGCCCCAGAGCCCGGCCCGCCCGAACGGCGACAACCGTGAGTTCAACCACTTCCTGCAGTCAAACGTCCAGGCCCAGCGCCAGGAGGGATTCTCGACTGTCGAGGTGAAGATCCGGCGCGGTGACCTGACGCCAGACCAGCTCCGCGGCCTGGGTCAGATCATGCGCGAGTACACCGGCGGGTACGCACGCACGACGGTCCACCAGAACGTCGTGCTGCGGTGGGTCCGCGACGACTCGGCGTACGAGGTGTGGCGGCGGCTGCGCGACCTCGACCTCGGCGACGCCGGCGCTGATGAGATCACCGACGTGGTCAGCTGCCCCGGCACCGACTCCTGCAAGCTCGGGATCACGAGCTCGATGGGCCTCAACCAGGCCGTTGCCGACCGGATCGTCCAGATGGACGTCACCGACCAGCTGACGCGCAAGATCCACGTGAAGATGAGCGGCTGCCCGAACGGCTGCGGCCAGCATCACATCGCCAACATCGGCTTCTACGGAGCCTCGATCAAGGTGGGCGATCACACGGTTCCTGCGTACATTCCGCATGTTGGTGGTGCGTACGAAGGCGGCGATGTTCGCTACGGTCAGCGTCTGAAAGCACGCCTTCCCGCCAAGCGGGTGCCTGAGGCGGTCGAGCGCTGGGTACGCTTCTACGAGTCCGAGCGCCTCCAGGACGAGGAATTCAACGCGTTTGTCGACCGCGTGGGACCCAAGGAGTTCGAGGCGCAGGTCAAGGACCTCACGATGCCGATCGAGTTCAGCCTGGAGAACATGAACTACTTCGTGGACTGGACCAAGAACGCTCCGTTCGAGGTCATCCGCGGTGAAGGGGAATGCGCCGTCTAGGCCGAAAAACGCAATGACCACGATCGCCCCAGAACTGGAGACCGCAACCGCCGAGGAGGTGCTCGCCTACGCGGTCGAGCGCTTCCATCCTCGGCTGACGATGGCCTGCTCCTTCCAGAAGGAGGAGTCGGTGCTCATCCACATGCTGACCTCCATCCAACCGCGCGCCCACGTGTTCATGATCGACACCGGCGTCCTGTTCGGAGAGACGCTGGCAACCTGGAAGCAGTTCGAGGACCGCTACGGGGTTGAGATCGAGGTGTTCGACGCGAGCAGCCCCGGCGAGCCGTGGACGGTCGACCGGTGCTGCAGCGAGGCCAAGGTCGACGCGCTCGAGCGCGCGTTGACCGGCGTCGAGGCATGGATCACCGGGATCAGGCGCGAGCAGTCACCCACGCGGGCAAACGCCGCAAAGCTCGAGCACGACGAGCAGCGCGACATCTGGAAGGTCAACCCGCTCGCGGACTGGTCGGAGAAGGACCTGTGGCGCTACATCCACAAGCACGGTCTCCCGTACAACCCGCTTCACGATCAGGGTTACGCGTCGATCGGCTGCGCCCCGTGCACTAAGCCCGGCTCGGGGCGTGAAGGACGCTGGGCCGGCCAGGACAAGCTGGAGTGCGGGATTCACGTGGTCGAGGTCGGGTCAAGCGCCGACGGCGAGGACAGCCGATGACCCCCCTGCAGTACGAGCTGTCGCACCTGCAGGCACTCGAGGCCGAGTCGATCCACATCTTCCGGGAGGTGGCGGCGGAGCTCGAGCGTCCTGTCCTGCTGTTCAGCGGCGGCAAGGACTCGATCGTGCTCCTGCGCCTGGCCGAGAAGGCCTTCCGGCCCGCGCGCTTCCCGTTTCCGATCATGCACGTCGACACCGGCCACAACTTCCCCGAGGTCATCGAGTTCCGCGACCGGCTGATCGCCGAGCT
>DASYFZ010000560.1:0-5279 GCA_036000295.1 Solirubrobacteraceae bacterium | reverse complement strand
AAGGCGGCGGCGGGCGCTTAGGCCCGGGCGTGCGCCATAAACGCGCGCACCAACGGCGACTCGTCGTCGGCGCGCGTGACGGCGATCAGCTCGGAGTGGGGAGCGCCGGTGACCGGCCTGTAGGTCACGCCCTCGAGGGCGAGCCGCTGCACCGACGCCGGCACCAGTGACACGCCGATGCCCGCCGCGACCAGGCCGATGATCGTCAGCATCTCCGGCGCGTACTGCACCACCCGCGGGTGGGCGCCGAGCGAGACCATGCTGGAGATCAGCAGGTCGTGGAAGCCGGGCGCCTGATCGCGGGGAAACAGCACCAGCGGTTCGCCCGCGAGCCTCCTCAGCGGCACTCGGCGCAGCCCCGCCAGCGCATGACCGGTGGGCAGCGCCGCCACCGTGCGCTCGCGCAGCACCACGGCCGAGCGCAGCTCCGGCAGCTCCTCGATCGGCGGGCGAACGAGCCCGACGTCGACGACGCCGGCGCCGACCAGCCGCAGCTGCTCGGCGGTCGGCCGCTCGTGCAGCTCGATCTCGACGTCGGGCGCCGCGGCGCGGAAGCGCTGCACGATCCCGGGCACGACCGAGAACAGCGCCGAGCCGACGAAGTTGATGCGCAGGTGGCCGGTCTGACCGGCGTCGATCCGGCGCGCGGTGGCGACCGCGCCGTCGAGCTCTCCCAGCAGCTGGCGCGCGTCGCGCAGGAACGCCTGGCCGGCCGGCGTCAGCTCAACGCGCCGGCGCGTGCGCGTCAGCAGCTGACAGCCGAGCTCTTCCTCGAGTGCGCGGATCTGCTGGCTCAGCGGAGGCTGGGAGATGTGCAGCCGAGCGGCGGCGCGGCGGAAATGAAGCTCCTCCGCGACGGCGACGAAATATCGCAACTGGCGCAGTTCCATGGCCGATTCTGTGATTCAGAATACAAATCAGTTCTGCCGGATTCGATATTGGACACGATCACACGGCGGGCGTAGCGTTGACGTGAGGAGAGATGTCCTACCTGTTGACGTGCCCAAACTGCGGTGTGCGCGAAGTCAACGACTTCGCGTTCGGCGGCGAGGTGTCGGCCCGGCCAAAGTCGCGGCCGACGTTTCGTGAGCTGAACACCTACAACTACTTCCGGCGCAACGTGGCCGGGGTCCAGCGCGAGTGGTGGTTTCACCGGTCGGGTTGCAGGGCGTGGTTCATCGCCGAGCGCGACACGCGCACCAACGAGGTGCTGTCGATCTCGCGTCCGGGTGACCCGAAGGCACCGTCGTGAGCCGCCTGCCCGAGCAGCCCGGCGAGCGGATCAACCGCAACCGGGTGATCAGCTTCACGTTCGACGGCAAGCGCGTCGAGGCGTTCGAGGGCGACACGGTCGGCTCGGCGCTCTACGCGGCCGGCCGGCGAACGTTCTCGCGAAGCTTCAAGTACCACCGCCGCCGCGGGCTGATGTGCTGCGCGGGCAACTGCCCGAACTGCATCGTTTCCGTCGACGGCGCCCCCGGCGCGCGCGCGTGCATCGAGCCCGTCCGCGCCGGGATGCGCGTCGAGCACGTCAACGCGTTCCCGTCGCTCGAGGTCGACGCGATGAGCGTGACCGACAAGTCCGGCCCGTTCACCCCTCCCGGCTTCTACTACAAGACGTTCATTCGCCCGCGGCGGCTGTGGCCGCTGTACGAGAAGGTGCTGCGCAACGCCGCCGGGCTCGGCCGTCTCGCCGAAGAGCAACCTGAGCGCGAGTGGCGCACCGAGTACCGCCGGCGCCACGCCGACGTGCTCGTCATCGGTGGCGGCGCGGCCGGGATCAGCGCTGCGGCCGCGGCCGCGCAGCTCGGTGCTGACGTCGTGCTCGTCGACGAGGGGCCCGAGCCGGGTGGCCGGCTGCTGGTCGAGGAGTCGCGCGAGGAGGTCCGGACGATGGTCCAGGCCGCGCGCGAAGCGGGTGCGGAGATCATCGAGCGCGGCTCCGCGCTGGGCTTCTTCGACGGGCTGGTCCCCGTCTGGCAGGGCGACACACTGCACCAGATCCGCGCCCGCCGGCACGTGCTCGCGACGGGCACGATCGAGCAGCCGCTCGTGTTCGCCGGCAACGACCTGCCCGGCGTGATGCTGTCCGACGGAGCGCGCCGGCTGGCCGCGATGTACGCCGTGCAGCCGGGGACGCGGGCGGTGATCGCGACAACTTCTGACCGGGGACTCGAGGCGGCGATCGCGCTGCACGCCACAGGCGTGTCGGTGGCTGCCGTCGCGGACCTGCGCGCGACGCCGGGCGCACCGGCGTCCGCGCTGGCCCAGCTCGGGATCGAGGTGTTGCCTGGACACACCGTGATCGAAGCGCGCGGCAAGAAGGCCGTCAGCCAGGCCGTGCTCGCGCCCGTGGAAGGCGGCCGAGCGGGCACGACGGAGCGGACGTTTGACTGCGACCTGGTGGTCGTCTCCGGCGGCGCGATCCCCGCAAGCTCGCTGTTGCTGCAGGCCGGCGCGCAGACGCGCTACGACGAGGCGCTCGGCCACTTCGCCGTCACCGACACACCCGAGCACGTGGCCGCCGCCGGCGAGGTCGTCGGCGCCGGTCCGCGCGACGCGGCCGCCGACTCGGGCCGGCTGGCGGGGCTGCAGGCCGCGCACGCGCTCGGGTTCGGCGACGTCGACTCCCGCTACGCCGAGCACGCGCTGGGCGACGCGATCGCCCGCGCCGGCGACCGGCGCGCGCCCGTCGCGGTTGCGCCGGCGGCGATCGGCGTCGACCGCGGCAAGTGCTTTGCGTGCGTGTGCGAGGACGTGACCAGCAAGGACATCGGCATCGGCATCGCCGAGGGCTATGACTCGATCGAGCTGGCCAAGCGCTACACGACGGTGACGATGGGCCCGTGCCAGGGCCGCATGTGCCAGGTGCCGTCGGTCCGCGTGATGGCGCAACAGACCGGCCAATCGCTCGGCGACGTCGGCACCACGACCGCGCGGCCGCCGTGGGTGTCGGTGCCGATGGGGATCCTCGGCGGGCCGACGTACGAGCCCGCCAAGCGGTCGTCGATCCACGGCCGCCACCGCGAGCTCGGCGGCGACGTGAGGTGGGCCGGCGACTGGCGCAGGCCTTACGACTACGGCGACCCGCAGGCCGAGGCGCTCGCTGTGCACCAGGCCGCGGGCCTGATCGACGTGTCGACGCTCGGCAAGCTCCTGGTCGGAGGCCCCGACGCCGGCGAGTTCCTCGACCGGCTGTACCCCAACCGCTTTTCGAACCTGGCGCCTGGCCGGATCCGCTACGGGGTGATCAGCTCGGACGCCGGGCGGATCGTCGACGACGGCACGATCTGCCGGCTCGACGACGAGTCGTTCTATGTGACGACGACCTCGAGCGGCGCCGGCGCGGTCGAGGAGTGGTTCTCCTGGTGGCTGGCCGACTGGGGGATGCGCGTGCGTCTGACCGACGTCACCCAGGGCCTGTCGGCGGTGAACCTGGCGGGGCCGAGGGCGCGCGAGATCATGAGCGCGGTCACCGACCTCGATTGCTCCAACGAGGCGTTCAAGTACCTCGACGCCAAGCACGCGCAGATCGCGGGAGTCGCGTGCTTGGTGCTGCGGATCGGCTTCGTCGGCGAGGTCGGCTACGAGATTCATTTCCCGGCGGCGCACGGGGAGCATCTGTGGGATGCGTTGCTGGAGGCGGGCAAGCCTCACGGGCTGCGGCCGTTTGGCCTCGAGCCACAGCGGATCCTGCGCCTGCAGAAGATGCACATCCTCGTCGGTCAGGACACCGACTCGGAGTCGACGCCGTTCGGCGCCGCGATGCCGTGGATCGTCAAGCTCGACAAGGAGCAGGACTTCATCGGCAAGTGGGCGCTCGAGCACTACGACGGCGAGGCCCTGGAGACTTCGCTGGTCGGCTTCACGATGGCCAACGGCTACGTGCCGACCGAAGGCTCGGTTGTGACCGACGGCAACGGCACTCCCGCGGGCCAGGTCACGAGCTCGCGCTACTCGCCCGTGCTCGACCGTGTGATCGGGATGGCGTGGGTGCCGGCCGCGCTGGCGAAGGACGGCGCGCAGATCACGATCTCAGACGAGGGACGCACCACGCAGGGCGTGGTTCAGACCAAGCCCTTCTATGACCCCGAGGGCGAGGTGCTGCGCTCGTGAGCCTCGAGTTCCTGAGCGCGGGCGCGGCTGCCCCCGACGCGGTCGCGCGCAGCCCGATGGAGCGTCAGGCCCGAGCGGCCGGTGCGCAGTTCGAAGTCCGCGACGGGTGGAACGTCGCGACCTCATACGGCTCACCCGAGCAGGAGCAACACGCGTGTGCGAGCACGGCCGGCTGGGCCGACGTCTCGCACCTGGGCAAGCTCGAGTTGCAGGGCCAGGGCATCACCAAGCGCGCGGGCCTCGAACTCGGTCGCGCCGCCCGCCGCGACGGAGCCTGGTGGTGTCCGCTGACGCCCGACCGTGCGCTGGTGATCGGCGAGCGGCCCGAGCGCATCCCGGACGAGACCGGCGTCGTCGACGTCGGCACCGTGTTCGCGGCAATGACCCTTGTGGGACCACTGAGCCGCGAGGTGTTCGCGCGCTTCTGCGCCGCCGACCTGCGCCCGAAGGTGACACCGGTCACAGGGTTGCGGCCGGTCTCGATTGCACGCCAGCCTGGACTGATCGTGTGCGAGGCCGACGACCGCTACCTGTTCCTGTTCGGCTGGGCGGTCGGCCAGTACATGTGGACGGTCGTCGACGACGCCGCCGTGCACCTGGGTGGACGACCTGTGGGTCTCGCCACGCTGGATTCGCTGGCAGCGCCCCTTACGGAGGAAGCTGCGCGTGCTTGAAATATTCAGAAGAAAGAGGATGTGGCGGCGCCAGCGCGACCTCAAGGGGTCCTACGACGTCGTGATCATCGGCGGGGGCTCGCACGGCCTCGCGACCGCGTACTACCTGCAGAAGGAGCACGGGATCCGCGACGTCGCGATCCTCGAGGCGCGCTACATCGGCTCGGGCGCGGCGGGGCGCAACACGACGATCCTGCGCTCGAACTACAAGACCCCCGAGGGCGCGCGCTTCTACGACGCGAGCGTGAAGCTGTACGAGGGCCTGTCGCAGGAGCTGAACTTCAACCTGCTGTTCTCGCAGTGCGGGCACCTGACGCTCGCGCACTCCGACCGCGCGATGTTCGTGATGGCCAACCGCGCCGAGGTCAACCGGCTGCAGGGGATCGACTCGCGCCTGATCTACCCCGACGAGATCAAGCAGCTCGCGCCGGCGATGCAGGTCGACAACCCCGACATGACCTATCCGGTGCTTGGCGCCCTGTATCACCC
>DASYFZ010000428.1:0-4062 GCA_036000295.1 Solirubrobacteraceae bacterium | reverse complement strand
GCCCTGCCCAACCGCGGCCTCGGAGTGCCCTGGTGGACTGCCAGCATGGCCATTTCCATTTCCCTGCTGATCCTGGGAGGGAGTCCTGCCCACGCCCAGGCCTTGCGCATGTCCGTTCCCGTGGTCTGAAAATTGCTGGTCTGGGGAAGCCGGGTTGCCTCCGGCCCCGACCACGACCGCACCCGCGCCGCCGAGCGCGGCGCCGTGCTCGCCTTGGTGTAGGCCTGGTTGAGATGCCACAACCGAACGCGCCGAAGCGGGTTCTGGCCCAGACTGAAACAGCGACACTGAGACCACTGCCAACGCGGCCCACAGGCTGCCGCGCCTAAGCCGATGGTGCGCTGGGCGTGTGGCCTTCGGCTCCTCCGGTGCCCGGCCGGGCGCCTGCCGGGCCGTCAACGCGGCACGCGAGTGTCGCCACGGGCGGGCGCCGATCATCACTGAAGCTTCTGACGAGGCATTGGACACATGTCCCATCGGCACGCCTGCCCTGTCGCTTGAACGAAAAGCCCGACCAGTCCGCCCTCGCTGTCATGGCTCAGACGCTCTCACCCGCGGACGCCGGAGGCGCGGGATCCTCCGGGCATGCGCGCCAGAGAGGATCGGCGCGAAGGGCGCGTAATGAAATTGGGTGCGAGACGGATGTAGGGGTGTAGGACGATCCGCGACTGGGAGACGACATGGCTCGCATACCCCTTTCCGATGACGCTTGTGACCGCCTCGTGGCGTCCCGAGACCCGATCGACGCATCGCGTTTGCGCGAGGAGGCTGTCGCGGTTGTCAGTCGCCGCCTGCGCGACGAGCTGCTCGCCGAGCTGGCTGGGGAGCTGCCAACCCGTCAGCGGGCTGCCCGGGGTCGGCGGCCGGGGTTTGGTGCCGCCCGGCGGCGTGTGGGGGCGGCTGTGGCGATCGCGGCCGTCGTGGTTGTGGGGGTGCTCGCGATGGTCGGGTGGTTGCCCGCAGGTGGCGATCACAGCGGGCCGCTTGATGTGCCCGCGGCGTCGGCCGCTGTCGCGCTAGAGCGAGCGGCGCAGGTCGCGATGCACAGCTCGAGCGTGGTCCCGAGCAGGGATCAGTTTGGGTTTGTGAGGGTCAAGACGGGATCGGTCGGGGGCATGGGCCGGGCAGCTGGGCCGACACAGCCAAGCTGGAATGTCTGGCTGCGGACCTCGGAGATCAAGAGCGACTGGTACGGCGCTAACGGCTCGGGTCGCGAACGCATCGTGCGGACGTCGACGAGCTTCTTGACTCGGCGCGATCGGGCGATCGCTCAGGCACATGGGATGACGCTCCCGAGGCTGCTTGCGACATCCCCGCCCACGATCGACGGTGCGTTTGCGCCACGAACGCTTCAGACCGCCGGGTTCCTTCCCTATTGGCAGGTGGGTCGCTTGCCGACCAATCCCGATGCGCTGCGTCGCGCATTCGACCAACTCATCCTCGCGTCCGACCACGGACCTGGACGAGGAGCCCTCATGCGGCAGCTACGGGCCGATCCTGCCGGATTGTTTGGGCCGATCTCGCAGTTTCTGCTCCTCCCAACGTCGCCGCAGCTGCGCGCTGCTCTTTTCCGGGTGCTCGCTGGACTCCCCGGCGTCCAACTCCTTGGCCGACAGCGCGATCGCCTCGGACGCAGCGGGATCGCGGTGGCAGTCACGCATGGCAACCCCGAACGAGTCCGCGCAGAGTTGCTGTTTGACCCGGCCACGAGCAACCTGCTGCAAACCCAGACCGTCTTGCTTGGCAATGCCACACCAGCGCAGGCAGACGAGCGGAGCGCGCCCACGCTCCCTGTCGGGACAGTCCTGGAGTACACCGACTTCCTCAGCCGCGGCATCGTTGACTCGATCACGCAGCTCCCGGGAGGTCAACGCCTGCCGCTGAAGCCGACGAGCGGCAACCGATGACACGCAACGGCAACGATCCAGCGACGTTCAGCGAGCTGTACCTCCGGACGCACGTCGACGTCCTAGCGTTCCTCCTGCGCCGCTGCGCAAGCGCGGAGGACGCAGCAGACTGCCTCGCAGAGACCTACCTGCTCGCCTGGCAAAAGCGAAACGAGATGCCGACCGGCGCCAAGACTCGCCCCTGGCTATTCGGGGTTGCTCGCAACGTGATGCGACGCGGCAGCGAGCTGCGTGCCCGAACCGCAGCCGCAACCAGCGCGCTGGCTGCTGAGATCGAGCGCTCCGGAGCCGTGTCCCAACCGCCGGACGTTGCGGAGCTCGACCCGGTGATCGCGGCGATCAGACGGCTGCCAGAGCTCGACCAGGAGATCGTCACGATGCTGATCTGGGACGAGCTCGCGCCCCGCGAAGTCGCCGCGGTCCTCGGGCTGACGCCCAACGTCGTGCGCGTGCGAGCCCACCGCGCCAGGGCCAAGCTCAAGGCAGCGCTCGCCGGGCAGGACCCTGGCGTGGGATCGGAACCGGAGCTCACCCTGGGCTTGCCGCCACCGACGGGTTGATCGTTGGCGACGGCTCTCCGAAGTCACGCTTTGCCCGTTGCTTTGCGCGGAAGTCAGAAGCCGCGCTGGTGGGGTGAGACTGCGCCTTGATCGAGTAACAGCAGTCCCGGCGCGAGTTGTGGGTTGACGTGGCCGAGCGGCTGTATGCCTCCCTGTGCTCGAGCTGGTCGTAGGCTCACAGTTCGCCACGCCGACCATCGAAGGAGCGGGACCATGGCCGATCTTGAATCAGGTCCGATCTGCCCGATGTGCCACGAAGCTCGCCTCGGGCCGACTGAGCCGGACTGGTATGTGCTGTACAGGGCTGACTCGACGCCACAAGACCGGGTGCGGCGTGGCCTGCCAGTCGGTGTGCGCATGTGTTCCCGGTGCGAGTACGTCGCGCTCTTCCTGCCGCCGACGCTGGACGCGCCGAGTGGTGGTGAGGGCGCCGGCGGGATCGGCGTTCGTGAGCCCCGTCGTCCAACGCCGGGTGGCGAGGTCGACACCATCGAGATCGAGCCCGAGGAGGGACGCCTAGCCAGCATCCTGCTCCCCCGGCCTAGACCGAGCGCCGGCCGGGCACCCCCGGCTCGGAAGTGCTCGATTCCTTCGCTGCCTTTGTCCGCAACCGGCAGCGCGCGAGCTGTTGTCTGAGCTCAATCCTCAGTGTGAGCCAGTCCCGGCACCAAATCGGTACAGGACCAGCTCGGCGCGGCGAAGACCGCGCCGCTCGTACAGCCGCTCGGCATCCGTATTGCCGACCATGACCGCCACCTTCAGGTCTTCGATCGACCGCCGCGCAAGTTCCTCGTCGACGAAGTCGAGCAGCCGCGTCCCGATCCCGCGTCCTCGGAGCTGCGGAGCCACCGACAGCGAGTAAAGCTCTGCATAGCGCTGCCCGACTGGGTACGTGTCATCGGGGCCATTCTCGATGCACACGAGCGCATAGCCGACTACATCGTTGTCCTCGACCGCCACGACCAGGAAGCCGTTCCCGGAACCGAGCCGGTCCAGGTACAGCGCGCGGCGACGCTCCCAGGACAGCTCGTCATCCTCGACCAGCGGCAGCGTCCCGACCGCGACACGGTGGTGATGATGCAGGGCCAGCCACAGCGCGCTGAGATCGTCCACTCGCTCGGTGCCGGCGAGTTCGAGTCTCGTCATGCCGGGTTGTGGGTGAACCCGAGGGTGCGCTGAGCCGCCTTCTCGACAGCGATCACGAAGCACACGCGATCTGGGCCGCGGGTTGGGAAGGGCTCCCCGGTGTACTTGTAGGAGAGCTGATCCATGTAGCGGCAATCCTCGTCGGGCCGGACCTCGACGACGCGACCCCGCGCCGCAGCCATTCGATATGGGTTGTCCCTGTCGGTCACCGAAAGGGCGACGCGAGGATCGCGAAGCATGTCCTTCCCCTTCCAGATGGTCTTGGAGGTGCAGATCAGGATGTGCTCGCCCTCGACACCAACCCATACGACCCAATTGCGCGGAGAGCCGTCGGCACGCAGCGTGGACAGGTGCACGTAATTCGGAGCCTCCAGAAGCTCGCGGACATCGACGGGAATCGGAATCGCCACGTCTCTCCTGGAATCAGTGTACGGGCGCGCCGTGAGCCA
>DASYFZ010000388.1:0-4324 GCA_036000295.1 Solirubrobacteraceae bacterium | reverse complement strand
ACGACGTTCCACACGACGCCGAGCTTCTCGAGCAGCGCGATCAACAGCCCCGTCGGGTCGGCGATCCGCTCCCAGAGCCGGAGGCCGTGGAACGCGGAGGTGGGGAAAGCGTGGTGGTTGTGGTGCCAGGCCTCGCCCATCGAAAGCGGTGCCAGCCAGAACACGTTGCGCGACTCGTCCTCGACGTCGAAGCGCTTGCGCCCGATGAAGTGGCACACCGAGTTGATCGACCAGGTGACGTGGTGGAGCACGAATACCCGCACCAAGCCACCCCAGAGGAGAGCGGTCAGGGCGGTTCCGAGGCCGCCGCCGACGATCCATCCGAGTGCGAACGGGATCGCGAACCCGAGCACCACCCACACCCAGAACAGCTTGTCGACCACGCGGACCACGCGGTCCTTGACGAGGTCGCCGGCAAAGCGCTCGCGCTCGGCGGTCCCGACGGTCTCGAACAGCCAGCCGACGTGTGCGTGCCACAGGCCCTTGACGGCGCCCCAGAACCCGGGTCCGCTCAGGTGCGGCGAGTGCGGGTCGCCTTCCTGGTCTGTGAACGCATGGTGCTTGCGGTGGTCGGCGACCCAGGTAATGACGGAGCCCTCGACCGCCATCGACCCGAGCACGGCGATGATCGCGCGAAACGCCCGCGAGGACTCGAGTGCGCGATGCGTGAACATCCGGTGGAAGCCGAGCGTGACTCCGAACGCCGTGAACACGTAGAAGCCGGCGAGCAGGCCGAGCTCGAGCGGCCCGACACCGTGGTTCCAGAGCAGCACGATCGCTGCCAATAGCCCCACGAGCGGGAGGGGCACGCCGATCAAGTTGACGATCTTGTTGGTGCGTGACATGAGAGAACCAAGGTTACGTGGATGTGAGCGCAAGTTTCTCGTACCCTTGCCACGACGGTCGGCACCAAATTTGTAGCTTCCAGATAAATAATGGCTGATCAACCCTGGCATGAGCTTCCGCCCGAGATCGCCGGCGTTTTTCGCCCGGTGCTGGCGGACGTCGCGGGCGAGATGATCGACGCGGTCCGGACGATCCCGGCATACGCGCGGCCGATCGACGGGGCCTTCGGCGAGGGCATCCGCGCGGGCGTGCAGGAGGCGCTGCGCCACTTCCTTGCCGAGATCGAGGCGGGCAGGTCAGTCCCGCGGGCCGACGTCTACACCGCGCTCGGCCGCGGGGAGATGCGAGCAGGACGAAGCCTGGAGTCCCTGCTCACGGCCTACCGGATCGGTGCCCGCGTCGCCTGGCGGCGGTTCGCGGCCGTCGGCGTCGGGGCGGGGCTCGAGCCGGAGACGCTGTACCTGCTGGCGGAGTCGATCTTCGCCTACATCGACGTGCTCTCGACCGAGTCGGCCGAGGGCCACGCGCTCGAGCAGTCGGCGGTGGCCGGCGAGGCCGAGCTTCGGCGCCGGCGGCTGGCGCGGATGCTGGTGCGAGAAACCCCGGCAGAGGTCAGCGTCGTGAGAGCCGCCGCAGACGAGGCACGTTGGCCGTTGCCACGTACGGTCGCCGTCCTCGCGGTCACGGGGCAAGAGCGCGAGCCCGTCGCATCGCATCTCGGAGTCGAGGCGATCTCGGACACGATCGGAGAGACGCTGGTCGCGGTGATCCCGGACCCCGACGGCCCGGGGAGGCGCGCCGCGATCGAGCGCGCGATCCGCGATGCCGGCGCGACGGCGGGCCTCGGTACGACGGTGGCCTGGAGCAACGCAGCGGTGAGCCTCGCCCGGGCGACCGCCGCGCTGGCGCTTGCGGACGAATCGCCGGCGCTGATCGTCGCCAGCGAGCACGCGGGGCGGCTGCTGCTGCGAAGTGACCAGAGCCTTGCCGAGGAGCTCGCCACTGACCAGCTCGCTCCGCTGGCCGAGCTCTCGCCCCGCCAACGAGAGCGGATGCTGGACACGCTTCGCGCCTGGCTGGCCGAGCAGGGGCGACTGAGTCCCGTGGCGGCGCGGTTGGGCGTTCATCCCCAGACCGTCCGCTACCGGCTCGCGCGGCTGCGTGAGCTGTTCGGCGAGGCGCTCGACGACCCTGACGAGCGGTTCTGGCTCGAGCTCGCCCTTCGCGTGAGCGAGGGCTAGACCGCCCGCTTAGGCGGTCGCCTGGGGCTCGGGTTCCGGCTCGGGCTGGGGCTCGGGTAGCCCCACCTCGGGTCCGAGCGCGCCTGCGACGATCTCGTCGTGCCAGATGTAGCTGACCGGGATCTGGAAGCGCCCTGAGTTGCGGCGGCGGAACTCGTTCATCTCCGGGCCCTCCCAGTAGCGGTACCAGTCGCGCTTGGACTCAAACCAGGCCATCTGCAGGATCTTGTAGTGATCGTCGCGGGACACCTGGACCGAGTACTGGGTCGCGCCGTAGCGCAGCGCGAGCGGCGCAGCCGCCGCGACCTCGGTCGCGAACGAGTCCTTGCGAAACAGGGTCGCGTACCAGGCAATGTGAACAACACCGGCCATCGCTATGCCCCCACTTCCGCTCGGATTGCGCCCGGTCCTTCGGCTGTCTTGCCCTGGCCTTCCTCGGTCGCGCCGACGAGGATCGCGATCTTGCCGAGGTGCTTGTTGTCGCGCAGCAGCTGGTGGGCCTCGGCGACCTTCTCGAAGCCCATCGTCTGCCACAGCACGGGCCGGATCTTAGACTCCTCGATCAGCTCGTTGGCCAACGTCGCCTGCCAGGCGTTGGCGAAGTGCGAGCCGAGGATCTCCTTCTGGCGCATCCACAGGTAGCGCACGTCGAAGTCGAGCTGGTAGCCGGAGGTGGCGCCGCAGATCACGACCTTGCCGAACGGCTTGACGGCCAGCACCGACGTGGGGAACGTGGCCTTGCCGACGTGCTCGAAGACGATGTCGGGCGCGCCGCCCAGGATCTCCTCGACGGTCTTGCTGAAGCGGCGAGACTCCTTGAAGCGGGCCTTCTCCTCCTCGGCGGACTCGCCACCCCGGCGCATCATCCCGTTGAACTCCGAGCGGTCGACGTAGCCGACCGCGCCGAGCTGCTCGACGAGGCGGCCCTTCTCGGGGCTGGAGACGACGCCCACGGCGTCGGCGCCGGTCAACTTGCACAGCTGGGTGGCGAACACGCCCAGGCCGCCGGCGGCTCCCCAGATCAGGACGCGGTGGCCGGCCTGGAGATTGCAGCGGTCGATCAGCATCCGGTAGGCCGTGAAGTAGGTCAGGCCGTAGGACGCCGCCTCCTCCCACGACAGGTGCTTGGGCTTGTGGAGCAGCTGCTGGGCCTGGACCTTGCAGAACTGGGCGAACGAGCCCCAGCTCGTCTCATATCCCCAGATCTGCTGGCTGGGGGCTGCGAGCGGGTCAAGGCCGTGGACCTCGGGGTCCTCGTAGGAGGCCTGGTTGCAGTGGACCACGACCTCGTCGCCGGGCTTCCATCGCGTCACGCCCTCGCCGACCTTCCACACGATCCCCGAGGCGTCGGAGCCGCCGATGTGATGGTCCTCGTTGGGGTGGTAGCGGAACACCGATACGGGCTCGCCGAGCGCCGCCCACACGTTGTTGAAGTTCACGCCGGCCGCCATCACGCGGACGATCACCTCAAACGCGCCGGGATCGGGTACCTCCATCTCCTCGATCTGGAAGGCGTCTACCGGCTCGCCCTCGCGCTCCTGACGGATGACCCACGCGGCCATCGTCGCGGGAAGCTCTCCCGGCTCGGTCTCGACATGTGCGACTTGCGTCAAATCGACGGCCACGATCAACCTTTCAGTCTCCGACTGCTTGTCGGCGGATCGTACCCGTGCGGGCCTCGACGCGACGCGCCAGGCGAGGCCTTCCTACACGGTCGTCAGTTCGGGCGCGGCTTCCTGATCGGCCTCGGCCGGCTGCTCGGCCTCGGCGGCCGCGGTGCGACGCTTGGCGGTCATCGGCTCGATCAGCACCCAGGCGGCGATTGCTCCGCAGAACGTGACCGCGGCACTGATCCCAAGGCCGGTGCCGAGCGCCGACACGAACGCTTCGCGCACGGCATCGACGACCTGCGCCGAGCCGTGCTGGATGCCGCCACCGCCGAGCGAGTTGGCCAGCGTCGCCCGCGTCCCCGACGGAACATGGGGCAGGAGGGCGTCGATCTTCGAGCGCCCGAGCGTCGCGATCAGCGCGCCCATCACGGCGACGCCGAAGGTGCCGCCGACCATGCGGCTCATCGACAGCACGCCCGACGCGGCGCCGGACTTGGTCCGGTCGACCGAGTTCATCGCCGCCGTGCTCATCGGCGACATCACCAACCCGATCCCGATGCCCATCAGCACGAAGCCGGGCAGCAGCCGCAGGTACGTCGTGTGGACCGTGATCCCGGACTGGACGAA
>DASYFZ010000340.1:0-11786 GCA_036000295.1 Solirubrobacteraceae bacterium | reverse complement strand
GCCTCGCTTGATCTTGAGCTCGTCGATCAGCGTGCGGCGGTTGAGCACGTCGTTGTTCAGCGCGCCGGCCTGGAACACCGTCCACCGCGAGGTCCACACGACCAGCAGCGTGAACAGCACCACGATGACGCCGAACAGGCGAGCGATCGGGACGTTCATGCTTCTCTCCGGGCTCGGTCGGAGACGAGCAGCAGCAGGGCGAGCAGCACGAAGTTGGCGATGATCGAGGAGCCGCCGTAGGAGATGAACGGCAACGTCACCCCGGTCAGCGGGATCACGCGCGTAACCCCTCCCACGATCACGAACACCTGCAGCGCGAATATCGCGCTCAGCCCCACCGCGAGCAGCGTCGAGAAGGAGTCACGCGATAGCTGGGCCGTCTTGAAGCCGCGCGCCACGAACAACAGGTAGGTGAGCAGGACCGCGCACGCCCCGAACAGCCCGAGCTCATCGGTGATGACCGCGTAGATCATGTCGGTCTGCGGCGCCGGCAGCAGCGGCCCGCCGCCGGGGATGTTCAGCGCTGCTTCCCCGAAGCCCTGGCCGAACAGCCCGCCGGCCGCCTGGGCGAACATCGAGTTGGCGAGCTGATAGCTGCCCCCGACCTTGTTGTAGAGCTGCGCGTCGAGCGGATGCAGCCACGCATCGACTCGGTCGTGAACGTGCGGGACGTGCGTCCCGATGTACCAGGCGCCGATCGCGAACGCCAGCAGCCCCACGGTCACGAACGACAGCCTGCTCGTCGCCACGTACAGCATCGCCAGCAGTCCGCCATAGAACATCAGCGACGAGCCGATGTCGTGCAGCACCAGCATGATCAGCATCGCCAGGCCCCAGATGATCAGGACCGGCCCGAGGTACTTGATCGGCGGGATCGTCACGCCCAGGATTCGCCGCGCGCCGGCCACCATGACCTGGCGGGTGTCGCGCAGGTAGCTGGCGAGGAAGATGACCAGGCCGACCTTCGCGAACTCCGCCGGCTGGAACACGAACAGGCCAGGGATCCGGACGCCCAGGTAGGCGCCGTTGGCCTGATATCCGATGCCGGGCACCCGGGGCAAGATCAACAGCCCCAGCGACATCACGACGATGATGTAGCGGTACTGCTCGAGCTTGCGGTAGTCGCGAAACGCGACGATCGTGACCGCGAACAGCACCAGCCCCAGCACGAACCATTGCGCCTGCTGGCGCGCGAGCGTGGGGCTGATCCGGTAGATCATCACGATCCCGAAGCTCGCCAACAGAGCGACCAGCGGAAACATGTACGGATCCGCATAGGGCAGCGTCATCCGGATGAAGATGTGCCCGGCGACGCACAGGCCCAGGAAGATCGCGCCATACGTCAGCGAGACGTTCGACAGGACGTTCGAGCGCTGGATGAACACGCCGGCGAACCCGGCGGTCAACAGCAGCGACGCCGGGATCAAACAAACGAGCTCACGGTTGCGCGCGCTCACTTCATGCCCTAACTGCCGGACAGTGCACTAAGCCCCCGTTACCGCAATTCACTGCGCGATCTTCCCCGTCTCCAAGTCCATCACCAGCGACGTCGCATCCGACTGCGAGCGCAGGTTGTTGTTCAACAGGCTGCCGCGGCGGTCGGCGGGCACCAGCGAGGCGGGGACGCCCGACGTGTAGAAGGTCTCATACAGCCGGAGTCCGGCCGGCAGGCTGTAGGGCAGACCGCGATAGATCGTGACGATCCCCTGCGGGTTGGTGCCGATGAAGTACAGCTGGCGGGTCGCGAGGTACCCGCCGCCGCCGATCAGAAACAGCACCACCAGGATCGCGACCAGGGCAGCGAAGAACTTGACCCCGCGCGTGACGCGGCGCTTGTCGCCGACGGCCACTGCTGTTTGCGGCCTGGGAGGGGTCGGCTGTAGGCGCTGCCTCGGCTTCGGACGCGCGACGGTCGCCGTCGCCGTGTGCGCTCCGGCCGCCCCGCGACCGTCATCGGGTTCGGCGTCTGGTGCGGTGTCGCCCAGCTCGGCCGTCGTGGCCGGCGACGGCACCCCGATCATCGTCGGCTGATCGCTCTGCCCGTCCTCGCCGACCTCCTCGAGGCGGAACAGCACGACGGTGATGTTGTCGCGACCGCCGGCCTCGTTGGCCGCGTCGATCAGGGCGTCGGCGGTCTCTTGCAGCGATCCCGACCCGCCGAGGATCTCGGACACCCGGTCCTCGGAGATCATCGTCGTGAGGCCGTCGCTGCAAAGCAGCAGGATGTCCCCGGCACGCGCCGGATAGGTCCACGTGTCGACCTCGACGTTCGCCTCAGGCCCGAGTGCCCTGGTGATGATCGAGCGCTGAGGGTGCCCCGCGGCCTGCTCGGGTGTGAGCTTGCCCTGGCGCACGAGCTCCTCGACGAGCGAGTGGTCCTGGGTGAGGCGCTCGAGCGTGCCATCGCGGAACAGGTACGCGCGGCTGTCGCCCACATGAGCGATTGCCACGGACGTGTCGTCGACATAGGCGGCGGTCAGCGTTGTACCCATCCCGGCCCGCTCGCGGTCGCTGCGGGAGAGCTCGTAAATCTGGTGGTTGGCCTCGCGGACGCGCTCGGCCAAACGCTCCTCGGGGCTGCCCGAATCCGGGAGGCCCTGCTCGAACGTCTCGGTCGCGATCTTCGACGCGACCTCGCCGGCCTGGGCTCCCCCCATCCCGTCGGCGACGACGAACACGGGCGCGCGCGCGAAGGCGTTGTCTTCGTTGTCGCGCCGCTGGCGACCGGTGTCGGTCCTCAGTGCTGTCTCTGCCGCGCGAAGCATCTCAGTGCCGCGTCCGATCGATCATTGCTGGTAGGAGAACTCGCAGTCGCCGATCCGAATGCGGTCACCCGGCCGTAACGGCTGGGGGCCGTCCAGGGGTTCTTCGTTCAGATACGTGCCGTTGGTTGATCCCAGATCTTCGATCACAAGGACATGTCCTTGTCGCGCAATTCGGGCATGTTGCGACGATGCAAACGGATCCTCAAGGTGGATCTCGACATCGCCGCGGCCGAGCGTAGCGCCGCCGGAGATGTCATACGAGGTTCCGGACTGATGTCCTGGGGCGCGTTCAACTAGCAAACGGGGCTCAAATCCGTTGGGATCGGAGTCGACGAGCTGGTCTGTGGCCGAATACATGCCGGTCGCATCCGTGTACCGCGCCCGGTCCGGCTGCGCCGCGCTGGTGCGCCCGCGCCGCAAATCGCGCAGCGCACTCCACGCCACCCACAGCAGAAACAGGTAGAGGACGGCAAGGAAGCCAAACTTCAGCCCGACCGAGACTGGCTCGAGGGTCACGCGTGTACCCCTACTCCAGCTCGAACGTCATCGTCGACGTGCCGAGCTCTATCTCGTCACCCGGCTTGAGCACCTCGGCGCCTTCGGCTCGGCGCCCGTTGATCGATGACCCATTTGTAGACCCGAGGTCGCGGAGCACCCAGGAGCCGCCGCGCGGGCGTACCTCGGCGTGCTCGCGCGAGACGTTCGGGTCGTCGACGACGATGTCGCATTTCCGGCTGCGCCCGAGGGTCGCCCCGGACGGGCCCACCACCATGCGCTTGCCCCCGAGCACGAGCAGTGCCGACTCCGCGCGCGAGCGAGCGCGCTCCTCGAGCGGCTCCGAGTGGCGCTCAGAGGTGCTGTAGACCATGGTCCGGCCCGATTGCTCGGGCGGGGCCTCGTGGTCGTCGGTGCCCTCCGGCCGTGCCATTCGGGTCTGGATCCCGAATTCCCCAAGCCCCAGCCGATCGTCGGTTTCGAACTCGACGGTCGGGCGGGTCAGCAGCACCAGCCGCTCGCGGCGCGCATGCTCGAGCAGGTACCCGGCCAGCTCTTCGGCCAGGGCGCCCTCGTAGTCTGCGAAGCGCTCCCGATCGCGTGGCGACAAAAACACCCGGTACTCGTTGGGAGCGTAGGTCCGCGACACGGAGGAGGACTTGTGCTCCTCCATCTCGCGGGCGAGCTTGCGCGCGATCTCAACGGGCCGCACCTCCGAGCGAAACGCCCGACTAAAGGTGCCTTCTACGAGGCCGGCGATCTTGTTCTCGAGACTTCTGAGGACGCTCATGGCTGGGCCGCAAGGCGCCTGTCCATGCTACGCGGGTGACACGGCTCTGTGGCTACTACGCCAACTTCGGAGGGCCGCCGGCGCAAGCGCGACGATCGCGCCGACGATTGCGCCGAGCACCGCGGTGGCAGGCATTCCAGCGCCGCGAGAGTGGTTGACAACGAGGAATGTAGCGGTCGCAGACACAACTATCGCCGACCAGACCGTGACAAGCACGAGCGCGACCGGGAACGAGCGCCGCGCCACGAGCAGTGGAAGGACCACGGCGGCGACCCCCCAAACCAGTGCACAGACTACGAATCCGGTGCCCGCAAGCGGCGTCAGGACGTGATCGACAGCCTGCTGCAGCGATGGCATCCACACTGATGCGCGCGGTGTGGTTGCGGGCCTGCGCGCGTACAGGTCGATATCCGCCAACGCCGAGGCGACCGCCAGCCAGGCCCACCCGGTGATGCCCAGCACCGCGCGGCGCCATGGGCTGGCAGCCCGCGCCGCGATCGCCGGCCAGGCACCGGCGAGGCTGAGCGCGCCGAGCGTCGGGGCGACCGCAGACAGCGGCCACGTCGTGGGGCTGCGCGGCAGCAGCACGACCGGCAGCAGCCCCGCGCACAGCAACACCAGGGCGCCGCCGGCACGGCCCTGGGCGACCAGGATCCCGGCGCCGAGCAGCGCGAGCGCGACCCAGCCCAGCCGCGGCAGCGCCGCCACCGCCAGCGCGGCAACGAGGGCAGCTGCCGCGGGGGCGAGCGCCGAGGGAGCGAACACGTGCGATGCCAGCCACGCCGCCAGGATCGCGGTGACGCCTGCCGCCACCGCCCGCGCGGGCCAAGGGTCCGAAGCGGCCGGCGCCGGGGCTTCGGGCTCCGATGCTGGGCGATCGCGCTCGCGTGTCCAGTCCGAAGACAGGCGATCGCGCCACCGGGTCTCGTCGGGCGCGTGATCGCGCGAACGCAGGGGGCGGGTGTGCTTGGGCCAGGGGCTTGCGACCACCCCAGGCGCGTCTCCGACCGCAATCAACGACATCGAAAGCGCGCGTGCCAGCTCGGCGACGGTGCCGCGCTCGCGCGCGCGAGGACGCAGGGCGAGATCGATGCCCTGGCCAAGCTCGCGCGGAAGGTCGCGACGCTGGCGGCGCAGCGGCGGCAGGTGCACCGCCAGGCGCCTCGCGCGCTGGGAGGCGGGCGCGGTCACAACCGGGTTGACCCCGGTCAGCGCCTCGTACAGCACCAATGCCAGCGAATAGAGGTCGGCCTCCGCGCCCGCGACCCTGCCCTCGGCCTGCTCGGGCGCCATGTACGCCGCCGTGCCGATCACGTCGCCTGTACGCGTCAGGCGGTCCTCGCCGATCAGGCGGGCGACCCCGAAGTCGGTGAGCTTGACCAGCCCGGCGTCGCTGGTGGGAGCGTCAGGCAGAAGCACGTTGGAGGGCTTGATGTCGCGGTGCACGACGCCGTGAGCGTGGGCATGGGCGAGCCCATCGCAAAGGGCGATCCCGATCCGGACGACGTCGCGGTCAGACAGCCGCCCGTCCTCGAGCGCGACCGCGAGGGTGTCGCCGCGGACGAGCTCTGACACCAGGTAGGCGCCCTCGTCGTCGATCGCGGCCTCGTACAGGGTCACGATTCCCGGATGCGACAGCTGCGCGGCCGCCCTGGCCTCGCGCTCGAACCGCCCCTCGGAGATCCGCTCGCGCGGCACGATCTTGACCGCGACGTCGCGATCGAGGCGCTCATCACGCGCCAGCCAGACGGTCCCGAAGGCCCCGGACCCCAGGCGTCGGCGAAGCGCGTAGCGGCCGAGCACGACGGGCCCCGTATCCCGCGCGACACGGTGGGGATTAGCTTGATTACCGGTGATCCGGACGGTGGGGAGCCTGCTCGCGCCGATGAGGGGGCTTTTCCACGCCGAGGGGGCCGTCCCTTTACATTTGCAGGCCCGGCGCACAACCGAAGCCGACCGTCATCACCGGTGCACAAACGCGTGCACACCCGCCCGTGTAGTTGCGTTTGCCGCCGTTGTGACGGTCATACTGCGCCTTTCCGGATCCCCGAAGGAGCCAACGCGTGTCGTTCTTCGACGAGGCGGACGAGCCTCGCACAGAGCCCACAGCTCAGCGTCGACGGCGGGGCGCAGGGGGTGGTCGACGCCCGCCCAGCGACGAGCAGGCGATCCGTGTTCGCCGTGGCGTGGCGATCGTCATCCTCCTGATCGTGGTGATCCTGATCGTGGTCGGGGTCCACAGCTGCCAGGTCAGCGCGCGCAACAGCTCGCTGCGCGACTACAACAACAATGTCTCGACGATCATCACCGAGTCCACCCAGACCGGCCAGGAGGTGTTCGACGCGCTGTCGAACACCAGCGGCTCCGGCGGCGCGGTCGGTGTGCAGAGCAAGATCGCGGCCGCCGCCAACAGGGCCACCAACGAGCTCAACCAGGCCAAGAAGCTGAGCGTCCCCGACGAGGTCAAGCAGGCCCAGCAGTACTTCGAGTGGGCTATGCAGGCGCGCAGCGACGGCATCTCCGGGATCGCCAACCAGGTCCAGCCGGCGCTCAGCAACGCGACGAGCAAGGACGCGGTCAACCAGATCGCCGCGGAGATGGCCAAGTTCTACGCCTCCGACGTCCTGTACAAGAGCTATGCGTTGCCGCTGATCGCCGGCGCGCTCAAGCAGGCCGGGATCGCCACCAGCGGCCCGAACGCGCAGACGTTCAACGGCGACCAGTTCCTCCCCGACGTGCGATGGCTGACCCCGTCGTATGTCGCAGACCAGCTCCATGTGTCGATCGCCACCCCGGGCGGCAAGCCGACCCCTGGGCTGCACGGGCACTCGCTGGACTCGGTCAGCGTCGGCGGGACCACATTGCAGACGGGGTCGACCAACACGCTCCCGGCCAGCCCGCCGCCGCAGTTCACGCTGAACTTCACCAACGGCGGCACCAACACCGAGCACAACGTCAGCTGCAAGGTCTCGGTGAGCAACACCAGCATCACGGGGAAGACGACCGTGCCGCAGACCACCCCGGGTCAGCACGCCACCTGCTCGGTCACGCTCAACGCCTCCCCGCCGGCCGGGAACTACACCGTGACCGCCACGATCGGCAAGGTCCCCGGTGAGAAGACCACCTCCAACAACACGCTGACGTTCCCGGTCACGTTCCAGTAGCGGGGCGTGGCCAGGGGCGGTCCGCCGACCCGTGTCCTTATCCTTCCAGCGGTGCATGATCTGAACAGCACCGCCGGGATCGTCGCGATCGCGGCCGGGGCGGTCGCGGTGGTGGCACTGCTCGGCTGCATCGTGCTGGCAGTGCGGCTTCGCCGCCTGCGGGCCGACCAGCGCATGCTCCTGGGGTCCGGCGAGGAGGACGTCGTGGCCCACGCCGCGGCGCTGGCGCGCCAGTTCTCGGCGCTGCATGATTACGTCGCGGAGGTTGCCGATGGTCTGGACCGGCGCGTGGCGACTGCGGAACAGCGCCTCGATGGCGCCGTCGCCTACCGCGCTCTGGTCCGCTACGACGCGTACGGCGAGATGTCGGGCCGCCAGTCGACCTCGATCGCGCTGCTGGACTCCAAGCGCTCGGGGCTGGTCCTGTCATCGATCCACCACCGTGATCAGGCCCGGCTGTACGCCAAGCAGCTGTACGAGGGTCAGGCTGAGCTCGAGCTGTCACCCGAGGAGGACGAGGCGGTCCGGCTCGCGCTCGAGGGCGACCGCCGCCCGGCCGGTTCGGCGTAGTCCCGCAGGAGCGAGACGGATGCGCGCCGGCTATCTGGGCCCAGAGGGCACGTTTACGCACGAGGCGCTGATTGGCGTGGCCGGCGCGGACGACCTCGAACTCGTCCCACTGCCCACGATCTACGACACCGTGATGGCCGTCCACTCCGGGCTTGTGGAACGCGCCCTGGTCCCAATCGAGAACTCGCTCGAGGGCTCGGTCAACGCGACGCTCGATGCGCTGGCGATGGAGACCGAGGACGTCGTGATCCTCGGAGAAGTCGTGCGCCCGATCGAGCACTGCCTGATCGCACGCGAGCCGATCGACCTGGCGGACATCGAGACCGTCGTCTCGCACCCTCAGGCCAGCGCCCAGTGCGCGCGCTTCATCCGGACGCGTCTGCCGCGCGCGCAGGTGCTGTCGGGAAGCTCGACCGCCGAGGCAATCCGGATGGTGGCCGATCACGACGGCCCGTGGGCGGCGCTCGGCACCCGCACCGCCGCGGACCGCTACCACTGCCAGGTCCTGCGGGCAGGGGTTGAGGACGTGGCCGACAACGAGACCAGATTTGCGTGGCTGGGGCGAATGGGAGCACCCTCCGGGGGCCCCGGGCCGGCAGGCAGCGCGAGCGGGCCCTGGAAGACCGCGATCGTGTTCTGGGGTCTCGGGTCCGAGGAGCCGGGCTGGCTCGTCGGCTGCCTCGCGGAGTTCGCCGACCGCGATGTGAACCTGACGCGGATCGAATCGCGACCGCGCAAGCAGGGCCTGGGGCGCTACATGTTCTTCCTCGATATCGAGGGCCGCGACGTCGAGCCCCACGTGACAGAGGCGCTCGCCGGGCTCCGCGCGCGCGTCGAGGTGCTGCGCGTGCTGGGATCATTCCCGGCGGCCTGATGCGGTCGATACAGGGAGCGGCATCGGTACACTGGCGCCCAAGCCCATGGCCACTTCAGTACCTGCGCCAACGTGGTCCGCGCCGCAACCAGAGCACCAGCGGCGCGGGCGTGAGGTTGGCCGGGTGCTTGTATTGAACGCGACGTACGAACCGATCAATGTCTGCACGGTTCGGCGCGCGGTGGTGTTGCTGCTCAAGGAAAAGGCCGAGGTCATCGAGCACGGCGAACTGCAGCTGCACTCGGCGACCCAGACGATGACCCGCCCGGTTGTGATCCGCCTGGTGTCCTACGTGCGGATCCCGCGCGACACCCACCGGCGCAAGATCACCCGGCGCGCCGTGTTCGCGCGCGATGACTGGACGTGCCAGTACTGCGGGTCTCGCTCGAACCTGACGGTCGACCACGTGATCCCGCGCTCCAAGGGCGGCCCCTCGAGCTGGGACAACATCGTCGCGTCGTGTGCTCCGTGCAACCGCCGCAAGGGCGACCAGCTTCCGAGGCAGGTGGGGATGCGGCTCTCCAGAGAACCGCGAATGCCGAACCCGACGGTGTTCATCCACGTCGCCAGCCCGACGATTCCCGTCGCCTGGCAGCAGTATCTGGCGGCCTGACGAGCGCCTGCGAACTACTCCTCGCCCGTCACGGCCAGACGCCTGACAACGCCGGCGGGATGATCCTCGGCCGGCGCGACCCGTCGCTGTCGGAGCTCGGACGCGAACAGGCAGCGCGGCTCGCGGCGGCGGCTGTCCGCGTGGGCGTGACCGCGATCTGGACGTCGCCGCTGCGCCGGGCACGCGAGACCGCAGCGATCGTCGCCGCGGCCGCCGGGGTACAGGAGCGGGTGCTCGACGAGCTGCGCGAGTCAGACCGCGGAGACTGGGAGGGCCAGACGGTCGGGCACATCGCGGTGGCGCAGCCCGACCTGTTTGCGGCGTTTGAGGCGGCCGACGCGCAGTTCGCGTTCCCGGGCGGCGAGTCGCTCGCCGACCAGGTACGGCGCACCCGAGAAGCGCTGGGCATTGTCGCGGCTGGCCCGGCACCGGCGCTCGTCGTCGCCCACGCCGGCACGATTCGGGCGGCGATGCTGGCGCTCGGTCAGCGGCCACCGCCTGAGCGTGAGCTCCCCCACGGCGAGTTCGTCGTGGTCATATGGAGTCCCGCCGGCGCCCCGGTCGTCGGCACAGAATCCCGATAGCGCGGCGAGCACCGGCCCGCCTGTCGGCTACGCCCAGCGAGCTACTGGACGCCCGCGCCGCCGTTGCGCAGCACGTTCTCGGTCATCCACGTCACGAATGTGTCGCGGTCGCGGCTCATCTCGTCCCAGAAGCGGTAGAAGTCGTTGTCGCGGTCGGTGATGTCGAGGCTGTAGGACGGGCGCGAGCCACCGGGGCAGTGCGCGACCAGGTCGATCACCCAGCCCGGGATCACGATTCCGCCCGGTCGCAGCTCGATCTCCTCGACCAGCTGCTCGACGGTCACCAGCGAGCGTTGCGCGGCGAGGATCGCTTCCTTCTGGACGCCGGGAATTCCCCACAGCTGCACGTTGCCGTGGCGGTCGGCCTCCTGCGCGTGGACAATCGCGACGTCGGGGCGCAGCGCCGGCACCGCCGTCAGCTCCTCGCCCGTGAACGGACAGGTGACGGTGGCGACGTTGGTGTGCGACACCAGATCGGTGCCCCGGTAGCCGCGCATCAGGGCGCAGGGCAGATTGGCCGCGCCCGCGACATAACGGTTGGCCATCCCCGCGTGGCTGTGCTCCTCGATCTCGACCGCGTGCGGCCAGTCGTGCTCGATCGCATCGCGAAAGCGGTGCAGTGAGCCAACGCCGGGGTTGCCGCCGTAGCTGAACACCAGGCGACGCGCCGCGCCCATCCCGATCAGCTGGTCGTACAGCAGGTCGGGGGTCATCCGGATCAGCTCGAGGTCGCGGCGCCCCTGCCGCAGCACCTCGTGGCCGGCCGCGAACGGGATAAGGTGCGTAAAACCCTCCAGCGCGAGGCTGTCGCCGTCGTTGACGAGCGCGGCGATCGCTTCCTGGAGTGTGACGATCTCAGCCATCGGGGACCTCGGTCATGGTGACTCATCTTCGCAATGCCCTCAAGCAGATGTGCGCTATACGAACACCGGGGCACTATACGTACAGCGTATATGCTGGGCCGCGACCGAACGCGATTGCCCTCGCCGCCGAGGAGGAGGAGTAGCTGCGAACACAGGTAGGCATCGTCGGCGCCGGGCCGGCCGGGCTCACGCTCGCACTGCTGCTGCAGCGCGAGGGGATCGAGTCGGTGATCATCGAGAACCGTCCGCGCGACTACCTCGAGCGCCGAGTGCGTGCGGGGCTGCTCGAGCAGAACACCGTCGACCTGCTGCGAAAGCTGGACGTGGCCGAGCGGCTGGATCGCGAGGGCCTCGTCCACGACGGCATCTACCTGCGGCGTGAGGGCCGCACGCAGCACATCGAGATCGCAAAGCTGACCGGCCGTCACGTGACGATCTACGGTCAGCAGGAGGTGGTCAAGGACCTGATCGCGGCGCGGCTGCAGCGCGGCGGCGAGCTGCATTTCGAAGTCTCCGACGTGGGTGTTCACGACCTCGAGTCCGAGCGCCCGCGAATCACGTACTCGGCCGCCGGCTCAGAGCGCGAGCTGGAGTGCGACTTCATCGCCGGATGCGACGGCTTCCACGGCATCTGCCGGCCGACGATTCCGGCGCAGCTGCGCACGGAGTACGAATACACGTATCCGTTCGGGTGGCTGGGGATCCTGGCGGAAGCGTCGCCCGCGACCGACGAGCTGATCTACGCGTGGCACGAGCACGGGTTCGCGCTGTACACGATGCGCTCGTCGAAGATCAGCCGCCTGTACCTCCAGGTGCCTGTCGACGAGGAGCTCGAGCGCTGGTCCGACGAGCGCATCTGGGCAGAGCTCCAGGTCCGGCTCGCGAGCGAGGGATGGCGCGTCAACGAGGGGCCGATCATCGAGAAGGGGATCACCCCGATGCGCACGTTCGTGTGCGAGCCGATGCGCCACGGCCGGCTGTTCCTCGCGGGCGACGCTGCGCACATCGTGCCCCCGACCGGCGCCAAGGGACTCAACCTCGCGGTCAACGACGTGCGCCTGCTCGCCG
>DASYFZ010000322.1:0-1929 GCA_036000295.1 Solirubrobacteraceae bacterium | reverse complement strand
TCGAGGGGGAACGGATGAAGAGGGGGGGCGGGGTGCGCCCGGGCGGCGAATATACCAGCGGCCCGATTGCGGGATCAGACGCCCTCGGGGGCGTTGGCGCAAAGCGCGAGAAAAACGCTGAGCGGGTGCGGAGGGGGTGTAGCGGGGCTTGCCGTCGGCCGGTTGAGACGCCCGCCCGGGCCAGTACTGAGGAGCGGCGGGAGGGGCCGCAAAACTCCCCTGCCGTAAGGGCCAAGGCGCTGCGTATACTCCGAGTCTGTCCCGTAATGGGATCTTGAGCCATGAAACGCACCTACCAGCCGAAAAAGCGCAAGCGCGCACGCACTCACGGCTTCCGCAACCGGATGCGCACACGCGCCGGTCGCCTGACGCTGAAGCGCCGACGCGCGAAGGGCCGCAAGCGGCTCACGGTGTGATGCGCGCGATGCCCGGCGCTCGGCCACGGCCGGGACGATCGCGGCTGTCGCGCAGCGCCGACTTCGACCGGGTCTTCCGACACGGGCGCTCACACGCGGGCCGAGAGCTCGTGCTCTACGTGTTTCCAAGGGGCGACGAGGACGCGCCTCCACGCCTTGGGCTGTCTGTGTCGCGAAAGGTCGGCGGCGCGGTAGACCGGAATCTGGTTAAAAGGCTCCTGCGCGAGGCGTTCGCGCTCGAGAGTGAGCACCTGCCGCCGGGAACCGACGTCGTCGTCGTGGCTCGCCAAGATGCCAAAGCTCTAGCCGAGCGTGAGGGACTGGCCGGAATCAGTCGTGTTCTCGGTGAATTACTCGCGCGCGCGAGCGGCGGACCGGCGGGACGTGACGCGCCGGCGTCCAAGGAGCGAAGGTCGTGAGGAGCGCGCTGGCTCGCATTGCTGTCGCGCCGATCAAGCTGTATCAGAGGCTGATCTCGCCGATGGTCGGACAGCGCTGCAAGTACTACCCGTCGTGCTCTGAGTATGCCGTGCAGGCGATCCAGCGATTCGGGATACTGCGCGGACTTGTCCTGGCGGCCTGGCGGCTGCTCCGCTGTAACCCCTGGAGTCACGGAGGGTTCGATCCCGTCGAGGACCAGCGCCTGTTCACCCCGAAGGCCCCGGTCCCCAGCGCCTGACCATGTTCATCGTCTACGCGAACATCTTCCAGCCACTGATCGACGTCTTCGAGGCTGTCCTCAAGTTCTTCCACAACTCGGTGGGGATCTCATGGGGCTGGTCGATCGTGGCGATGACCATCGTGATCCGCGCAGCGATGCTGCCGCTGACGTTCAAGCAGTTTCACTCGATGCAGCGCCTGCAGGCGCACATGCCCGAGCTGAAGGCCATCCAGGCCAAATACAAGGACGACAAGCAGCGCCAGCAGCAGGAGGTCATGAAGTTCTACAAGGAGAACCACGTCAACCCGTTGGGCTCCTGCCTCCCGCTCGCCGCGCAGCTGCCGGTGTTCATTTCGCTCTTCTACATGTTGCGCGAGGACCTGCGGATCAACATTTGCCCGCAGACCCAGCTCGCCTACCAGGCGTCGCATCACGTGTCGGCCGCGCACACGATTCCTTGTGGTCCGAACAACGGCGCGAACTTCCTGTTCATCTCGGACATCACCAACAAGGCGACGGGCATCACCCTGCTCGTCCTGATCGTCCTCTACGTCGGCACGCAGCTCGCGTCGAGCCTGATGATGGCGAGCCCGACGATGGACAAGACCCAGCGGCAGATCATGACCTTCATGCCGCTCGTGTTCGTGTTCGTGATCATCAACTTCCCGGCCGGCCTTCTCGTCTACTGGATCACGACCAACACGTGGACGATGGGCCAGCAGTTCTTCATAAAGCGGGCGATCGGACCCCCCGTGCCCGCCACGACGGGCCCCAAGGCCGATGACGGCGGCGGAGGGGGTGGTCCGAACGGCGACTCGGGTCCCAACGGCTCGGGCTCGGGCGGCATCGGCG
>DASYFZ010000254.1:0-10480 GCA_036000295.1 Solirubrobacteraceae bacterium | reverse complement strand
GCGCGTATAGGTCGACCTCCACGAACCGCTTGGGCGGCGATACGGTGCCGCTCACCGCGAGCGGCGACGCTGAGTCGACCTGGAGCGTGATCGCGGGCTCGACGGCGAGCAGGACGACGTCGGACACGGTCGCCGGTGTCGGTCGGTGCAGCGCGCGAACCAGCATGTTCTCGACCGGCGCGAGCGTCGCGCTCCAGCTTCCGTCTGCCGCCGCGGTCGCGGTGGCGACCGTGGTCGCGGTCCCGAAAGCAGGGCCTCGCCGGCCAACCATCTGCAACTCGATCGGCGCACCGCCGGCCGACGCGCCGCCGGGCACCGCCAGGCTCCCCGACAGCGTGACGGTCCCGCCCGCCGTCAGCTCCTGCGGCGAGGCGAGCAGCGACAGCCTCGAGGGCGCGCCGGCAAGCCTGGCGACACGTGGCCGGATCGACGGAAGCCTCGCGTACAGCGCGTCGCCGGGGCAGGCGGTCTGATCTCCGTCGCGGTGGCCGGCGACCCGCGGCAGCGACACGAGCGTTCCCGGGGCAAACCGCGTGAACCCGGCGCCGTCCGCGTCGACCCGTACGCCGACGCGTCCCGCCGCAGGCACTCCGTGCAGCGCCAGCTTCCACGCCAGCAACCGCTCGAGCGCGGCGAGCGCCGCCGGTGGCGGCAGCACGCCGATGAACGTCCCGAGGATCACGACGCCGGTCGAGGCAAGGTTGTAGCCACCCGCATGGGCGCCGATCACGGGCTCGTCGACGCCGCCCGCCCGCGCCTCCCAGATCCGTCCGAAGGCGTCGATCGCGAAGTTGTAGCCGATGTCGTTCCAGCCGCGCACGAAGCGGTGGAACTGGTAGATCGAGGCCAGGATCGCCGGCACGTCGCCGGCCCGATAGCCGTTGGGTCCCTCGCTGTGGTGAATGAAGGCCAGCTTCACCGACCCGTACGCCGGTGGGAACCGCGGCGGGGCTCCTCCCTGTCCCCAGGCGGTGCGGGCGATGATCGGCGGCTGACCCGGACCGGCCTCCAGTCCCGTCGCGACCAGCGGCAACGCTGCGGACGCCACGGCCGCCCCCGGCGCATCCGCGCTGACGAAATGCAGACGCACGCCGTCGATGGCGACGTCGCTTCGCAGCCGGACGGCATCCGCCGGGCCGCTCCAGATCGGCTCGCCGAAATGCAGGGTGCTCGTGGATGCGCCGTCGGGACCGTGGCCGAGCACAGACGCGAGCGCCCACCGGCTCCAGCGCCCGTTCGTGGTGCCGGTCCGCAACTCGATCCGGGCGTCCGCCGGTCCGTCCCACTCGACTCCGACCAGCGAGAACCGTCGCGGCGCCGCGAGCACGCCGGACGTCCCGTGCAGCAATCCCACCCAGCGGCTGAACACATCGGGCGGCGATCCGAGCGCGGCGGCGAGGGTCTCCGCCGGACCCAGCACCGATGCGGCGCCCGCCGCGACCGCACCGCCGAGCAGCGTGCGGCGGGTCAGCTCAGTGCCTCGAGGCGACTCCATCAGCGACCGCGTCGCGCATCGAGCACAAAGCTCACTGCGCACACGACGATCACGACCAGCGCGACCACCGCCACGACCGCCAACCCTGGCGCGATGATCAACACCACCGCCGCCAGCACCACCGCGATCGCGAGATCGGTGACCAGCACGCTACGACTCACAGCGGGAGCCTTCGGTAGATCGGCCGGGGCAGGTGCCGCAACAGCGCGAACACGAATCGCAGTCGGCCGGGCACCCAGACCGTGTGTGCGCGCGTATCCAGAGCCCGCACGGTCGCGTCGGCGACCGCGTCCGGGGTGGTCGCCATCGGCGCCGGCTTCAGCCCCGCCGTCATGCGGCCACGGACGAACCCCGGCCTCACAACGAGCACTCGGATGCCGGTCGCCGCGGTTGCATCCGCGAGGCCCTGGGCGAGCGCGTCCAGACCCGCCTTGGCGGCGCCGTACACGGCATTGCCTGCCCTGGCACGCTCGGCCGCGACGCTCGAGAGCACGACCAACGTGCCGTGTCGCTGTGCCCGCAGCCGGCGCAGCAGCTCCAACAGCAGCGAGCCCGTGTCCACGAAGTTGACGCGCATCACCTCGGCCGCCTGCGCGGGATCCGCGTCCAAGCCCGCCTGGGCCCCCAGGACTCCGATCGCCAGCACCACCAAGTCAAACCCTTCGAAGCGCTCGAACGCATCCGCCACCGCCGATTCGTGAGCGCTGAGCTGCGCAGCGTCGAGCGGCTGCACCGAGACCGCCGCGGCATGGTGCTCGCGCTCGAGCGCGTCCGCAGCCGCGGCGAGCGCCGCCGGATCACGACCCATGAGCACAGCGCGAACCGGCTCGCGCATTCCGAGGCGTCGGACGATCGCAAGCCCGATCTCCGACGTGCCGCCCACGAGCAGCACGCGTGTGCCTGCGTTCGCGCTCATTGAGGGCGCGGGGGGATCAGACCCGTACGGACGCCGAGATCCGAGCGCCAAAGGCCGTCGGGGTCGAGCTCGTCGCGAACCCGCCGCCACTCTCCAAGGCGGGGATACATCGCCGCCAGCGTGGCAGGTCGCAGGTGAGAGTCCTTGGCCAGGTAGACGCGGCCACCCACGCCGGCCACCAGCTCGTCGAAGCCATCGAGAAGCTCGCCCAGGCCGGGCGCGGCGCGAGGCATGTCGAGCGCGAGGGTCCAGCCGCGCAGTGGAAATGACAGAGGCGCCTCGTTGGCAGCGCCGAAATCCTTCAGCACCGCCAGATAACAAGGGACGCGGCTGCGATGCAGTCTGTCCAGCACGGAGTGGAGCGCGTGCTCCTGTCCCGCAGGCACCACGAGCTGGTATTGCACCAGGCCCCGCGGGCCGTACAGCCGCGGCCACGCGTCGAGCACATCGAGCGGGAACATGTGCGCGCCGATGGCCTCGAGGCGTCCCCGCTCGCGGTGCGGCGCGATCCGGAAGCGCAGCTCGTTGAACGCGCGCACGGTGGCGGGACGCAGCAGCCCGGCGGGCCAACGAGCCGGCACCGTTGCACGGGCGACGGCGCCGGCTCGGCCGCGCGCGGTCTCGGCACCTGCAGGCAGGTCGACGTGGCGGGCGCGCGTGACGATGCCGCGACCCGATCCCCCGCCGAGCAGGTCAAGCCAAGCGACCCGGTACTCGCCACCGGGAGCTGCCAGCGCCGACAGCGCGCCCTCGAGGTCCGCTACCCGATCGGTGTCGACGGACAGGAGCGCGCCGCTCACGGCAAGAAGACGGATCCGCGCCCACAGGATCACGCCGCTCAGCCCCATCCCGCCCGTCGTCGCCGAGAACCGCTCCCTGTCCCGCCCTGGTTCGAGCTCAAGCAACTCGCCCCCGGAGGTCAGCAGCCCGAGCGCTTCGACGTGGGTGCCGAAGGTTCCCGCACGCCCGTGGTTCTTGCCGTGGATGTCGGCGGCGATCGCGCCGCCGACCGTGACGTGCTGAGTTCCGGGGACGACGGGGACCATCCACCCGGCGGGCACAACCACGCTCAGAAGCTCCCCGATCGTCGCCCCGGCCTCGGCCGTGACGGTGCCGCCGATGGGGTCGACGTCGAAGTGCTTGAGGGCGCTGGTGTCGAGTACCAATCCGCCCGTCAGCTGCGCCGCGTCGCCGTAGCTGCGTCCCATGCCGCGTGCGACCGCCCCGGCGCCCGGCGAGTCTCGCCAACTGGCCAGCGCCGCGTCGAGATCATCGGCCGCGCGCGCGCGCACGAGCGTCACCGGCGTCCGGCCGCCGCCTCCCCAGCCTTGAATGCTTGCGGGCGTCCCGTCGAGGCGAGCGCCGCCAGGCGCCTCATCGGCGATCGCGGCCACGGCCTTAGACGGCGGCATGCACACCCAGCGCGAAGACGATGAGCCAGACGGCGCCCATTGCCTGGAGCCACCTGTCTCGTAGCAGCACGTCCTCAGGCGCCTCGGCCTGGCCGGCGTGAACGAGCTGGCGATAGCGAAGCAGGCATGCAGCGAACGGCACGATCGTCAGCGGCCGCCACGGGACGCCGTCAAACGCCGGAAGTTCGAACGCCCACATGCTGTACGCGAACAGGGTAAGCGCGGCACTGCCGGTGAGCATCACGCCCAAGACGAACGGCGTGTAGGACGCCAGTGCTCGCCGGCCGGCCCCAGGTCTCGTTTCGAACCGGATCAGCTCGGACTGACGCTTACCGACGGCCACGAACACGGCCGCGAACGAGATCACCAGCAAGAACCACGCTGACAGGCTGACGGGCGCTGCGACGCCGCCCGCGACCGCGCGCAGCACGAACCCGCCCGCGATCGCAAGCACGTCCAGCAGCGCAATCCGGCGCCAGACCAGCGTGTAGCTGAGCGTCAGGCCGAGGTACGCGGCGCCGACAACGGCGACGATCGGGTGGATCACCGCGCAGAGGACGAGCCCTGCGACCATCAGGGCGAACCCGAGGGATGTGGCTACCCGTGGGTCGAGCTCACCCGAGGCCACTGGCCGCAGCCGTTTGCGAGGATGGCGACGATCCTCGGCGGCGTCGTGAACGTCATTGATCGCGTAGATACCCGACGAGAGCAGGCAGAACGCCACGAATGCCAGCGCGACGTGCGCGAGGATTTCATCGTCGCCAAGCGCGCCGGCTGCGCCGGCCGCGGCGATCACGAGGGCGTTCTTGACCCATTGCCGCGGACGGACGGTTGCGAGCACGGCGTGGACCGGCGCCCGGCGCGAGCCGCCGGCAGTCGTGGAACTAGCTTCCATCCGTGCGGTCACGGTATGGATCCTTCCTCAAGCCAGGATGTGCCCTGGATTAGGAACTTCTCACCATCGCTTTATGCTGGCACTTAACCTCGCCGTCCAACCTGAGGCCCCAGATGCCGTCCCCGACCATCGCCCGACCGGCGCCCGCGCCAGCGCCTCGCACGCCGCTGCGCCCCGCCGGGAACCCTCAGCGCAGAAGGTCTCGGCGCGTACGCCGGATCGCGCTGTTGACCTCGATCGCATGCCTGGTGCCCGCGACCGTGTCCTACATCTCGGCGCTAACCGGATCCTCGAACTCGACGCTCGGCATCCGGACAGTCGAATGGATGCGAGACAACGGGGCGCGAGGTCTGGTCAACCGGGTCGAGTCGATCTACTACTCGCTCAACGCGCCCGCCAAGGGCGGCCCAGGGCTGCGAACGCTCCCGTCACAGGCCGGGACCGCCCTGAATCCCACGGTCAAGCGCCAAGCAGCCCGACCCGAGTACCGCCCATCGCGGATCCGGCCGGTGCTGTCCCCGGCGCTCCCCGGCGAGGGCGTGTGGCGCGCCACATTCGTCCACGGGGGATCCAGTCCTCCGGTTCTGATCACAAGCTTCCGCCCTGATCCTGCCTACCCGCGAATGGTGGCCGGCGTTGCGTGGATCAACCGCGCGCGAACCACCACCTGGCTGTATCCCGGCCGGCTCGAGCCGGGCGTGTCGTTGCCCTCGCGAGGTCCGATGGAGGTACCCGTAGACCGTCGCCCCCAGCTGGTGGCCACGTTCAACAGCGGCTTCAAGCTGTCGGACTCCGGTGGGGGCTTCGCCGAAGGCGGACACACCTACGCGCCGTTGAAGTCCGGTCTGGCCACGTTCGAGCGCTTCCGCGACGGGCAGGTCAGCGTCACCGCATGGGCGGGGGGACCGGTCGCCGGTCCCGACGTGATGTACGCGCGCCAGAACCTGCCGCTGATCGTCAACAACGGCCGGCCCAACCCCAATCTGTCGGACGGCCCCGAATGGGGAGCGACGCTCGGCAACGCGATCCGGGTGTGGCGCTCGTCCGTCGGCGTCGACCGCCGGGGCAACCTGATCTACGCGGCAGCTCCGATCCAAACCGTCGGCTCGCTCGCCGCGATCATGATCCACGCCGGCGCCGTCCGGGCGATGGAGCTCGACATCAACACGTACTGGACGAGCTTCATCACCTACCGCTTCCCGGGTGCGCACTCGCCCGCCAATCTGCTGCCGACGATGGACCGCTCCTCGCTTCGGTACCTCACCCCGGACGACCGCGACTTCTTCGCGGTCTACTTGCGCTGAGCGCGATGGCCGGGGCGCTGGCATTCATCATCTCGGCGCTTGTCGCGACGGTCCCGATGCTGGCGACGTCAGCGCGGCCGGCGACGCACCCCCGGGCGTCCGTGCGCCCGCGCCCGCCGTTCGCCGTCGGCGAGGTGACCGCGCGATTCGTCGACAAGTCCCGCAAGGTCCACTTCCCGGGCCGGCCTGCGCAGCCCAGACCGCTGATGACGGTGATCCGGTATCCCGCCGTCGGAGCCGCTTCGGCCAAGGACCTGCCCGGCGCACCGCCCGCCAGAGCGAGCGGGCCGTTTCCGCTCGTGGTCTTCGGCCACGGTTTCGCGGTGACGCCGGCGACATACTTCCGCCTGCTGCGGGCCTGGGCAAGCGCCGGGTACGTCGTCGCGGCGCCGATCTTCCCGCTCGAGAACGCGCACGCGCCCGGGGGGCCGAACGAGACGGATCTCATCAACCAGCCACGCGACATGAGCGTCGTCATCACGCGAATGCTCGCCCTCAACGCAGACCCCAGCAGTCCCTTCGCCGGGTTGATCGACCCGCGCCGGATCGCGGTTGCGGGACAGTCGGATGGCGGCGAGACGGCACTCGCCGTCGCTTACGACCGCTACTTCTTCGACCGTCGAGTCCGAGCCGCTGTGATCCTCTCGGGAGCCAAGCTCGCGGGTGCGACCGGCTTTACGTTTCCCGAGCCAAGCCCGGCTCTGCTCGCCGTGCAGGGAACCGCCGACACCACCAACCTTCCCAAGTACACGCGTGGGTTCTACGACCAAGCGCGTCGGCCCAAGTTTCTCCTCCAGCTCCTGGGAGCGTCGCACCTCAGTCCGTACACGGTCCAGCAGCCGCAGCTGAGCATCGTCGAACGTGTGACCGTCGCGTTCCTGCGCAGGTACCTGAACGGCGTCAGGAGCGCATTTCGGCGGATCGGCACCGCCGGCAATGTGCGCGGCGTGTCGACGCTGCAGTCGGCGCCCTGATCCGCTACCTCAGGCGACCGGTAGCCGTCACCCGAAACCCGCCGGGCGCCGGCGTCGCATCGACGCTCTGCACTTGCACGTGTGGGTTGGAGAACACCGTGACAGTCGCAAATCCACCGAACGGCACGTCTGGGGCGACGACCAGGTTGCCGCCGCTGGCGCTGACGGTCGCGTCGACGGTCGCGCTGACGCCGAACAGCGAGGCGGTGCCCCGGAGCGTGAGCCGGCCGTTCGGGGATTGCACCGGCACCACCGACTGAAGGATCGGGATCGACCGGCGCAGGTCCGCCTCGGTCACCAGCGCCGTGCCGACCAGCTGGTTACCGCGCTTGCGCAGCGCCGCGTCTCGAACCGTGAGCAGGCCCGAGTTGAGCTGTTGCACGGAGGCATCGAGTGAGCCCACGTCCGAGGCTTGGCCGAGCAGGTCGCCGAGGGCACCCGCACCGGACTGGTAGCGCCCCATGCGCACGACAACGCGGTCGGCGTGATTCCAGAGAAGCTTGATGGCTGGAAACGCGTGAACCTCGACGGAGATCACGTCACCGGACTTGCTCAATCGGTCTCGCAGCCTGTCGGCCGCGACTCCGGGAAGCACAAGCTGCGCGACCACCAGCACCAGGATCACGACGCCGGCCGTGGCGATGGCGATGATCCGGCGCATTCGGCTGCAACGTTACGGAGGCGACGCCGGGTTCGCCCCCGCCCTGGCATTAAACGACGAGAGGCGCCCCGCGGGGCGCCTCTGAAAGTTCGTCGGCCTGGTGGCGCCGCTAGGCGGCGCTTACGGGCGCGGTCGGCTGCGGCGGGGCCGCGGCCGGAGGCGGCGTGTACTCGAACTCCTCCTCGGCACCGAACAGCGTGTCGAGGACCTTGGAGCGAAGGCTCTCGCTGAGCGCGAGCGCCAGGCCGGCTCCAATCGCGAGGATCAGGAGCTTGCGGCCGAGGCGAGGCCCTTTCTTCTTGGCGCGCTTCTTGGGCGCTTCGTTGAGCGCGGCGCTTGCGTCGCGCAGCGCGTCAGCCGCGACACGGAGGTCGGCGTGAAGCTTCTTGTCCTCGATCAGCGCCTTGGTCGGGGCCTTGCCGTTGCTCAGACGCCCATAAGCGCTCCTGGTCGAGTCGACCGCGGCGCGGATGTTGTCCCGCAGCTCGGCGTCCTCGATCACGCGCTCGATGTACGGCCTCGCTTTGGCGATGCTCGCCAACTCCGCGGCGGTGAGTGCCGCCTTGGACTTCTTTGAACGTGATGGCATTGCTCTCCCTGGGGATGCTTGGGCTCTGAAGTGCCAGGATACGCAATCTCAGCACACAAACCCAGCAAATTGGTCCACTTGCGCCCTCTGGCGCTGAAGGCGGGGGAGCTCCGGCTACCGGAGTTGACCGTCGCGGCGCGCCGCAGCGCGGGAGCGTGGCGCACGCCGGCGCTGGAGCGCGACTTCGAGCACCTCTCCGATCTCGTCGACGAACTTGAACTCCAGGTCCTTGCGCAGGTGCTCGGGGATATCGTCGATGTCCGGCTCGTTGCGCGCAGGGGCGATCACCACCTTGATCCCACTGCGCTGCGCGGCCAGCGCCTTCTCCTTCAGCCCGCCGATTGGCAGCACCTGGCCGGTCAGCGTGATCTCGCCGGTCATCGCGACGTCGCTTCGCACGGGACGCCCGGACAGCAGCGACTCGAGCGCGGTCGTCATCGCCACGCCGGCGCTGGGGCCGTCCTTGGGGATCGCGCCCGCGGGGACGTGGATGTGAATGTCGTGGTGCGCGAACCAGTCCTCGTCGAGGTCGGGCAACAGCTCGTCCGCATTGCTGCGCACGTAGGACAGGGCCGCCTGCGCTGACTCCTTCATGACGTCGCCAAGCTGGCCGGTGATTGTGAGGTTGCCCTTGCCCGGCATCGCGGTGGCCTCGATGAACAGCACGTCCCCTCCCACCGGCGTCCACGCCAGGCCGGTGGCCACGCCGGGGCGGCTCGTGCGACGGCGAACCTCGGAGTAGAACCGCTGCCTTCCCAGCAGCTCGCGCGCGCGGGGCTCGGTCACGGTCACCTTGCGCTTGACGCTCCCCTCGGCGACCTGGCGCGCGACCTTGCGGCAGACGCTGCCGATCTCGCGCTCGAGCTGGCGCACGCCGGCCTCGCGCGTGTAATCGGAAATGATCACGCGCAACGCGGGGTCGGTGAAGGCGATCTTGCTCTTGGTCAGGCCGTTGCGCTCGATCTGGCGCGGGACGAGGTAGCGCTTTGCGATCTGGAGCTTCTCCTCCTCCGTGTAGCCCGCGAGCTGGATCACCTCCATCCGGTCGCGGAGCGGCCCGGGGATCGTGTCCAGCGTGTTGGCGGTGGTCACGAACGTCACTGCCGACAGGTCGAACGGCAGGTCCAGGTAGTGGTCGCGGAACGAGTGGTTCTGCTCGGGGTCGAGCACCTCGAGCATCGCGCTCGACGGATCGCCGCGGAAGTCCGCGCCCATCTTGTCGATCTCATCGATCATCAGCAGCGGGTTGTTGGCGCCGGCGTCGCGCATCGCCCGGATGATCGTCCCCGGCATCGCGCCGATGTACGTGCGCCGGTGGCCGCGGATCTCGGCCTCGTCGCGCACCCCGCCGACGCTGAGGCGCTCGAACTTGCGACCCAGCGCCCTCGCGATCGAGCGGCCAAGCGAGGTCTTGCCGACGCCGGGCGGACCGACGAAGCAGAGGATCGTGCCGCGGGCGTCGGGCTTGAGCTTTCGTACCGCGAGGAACTCGAGGATCCGGTCCTTGACCTGCTCGATGTCGTAGTGATCCTCGTCGAGCACCTTGCGGGCGTGCTTGAGGTCGAGGTTGTCCTCGGTCGACTTGTCCCACGGCAGCGCCGCGATCCATTCGAGATAGCCGCGCACCACTCCGTATTCCGCCATCGCGGGCTGCAGGCGCTCGAGTCGCGAGAGCTCGCGTTCGGCCTGCTTGCGCACCTCGTCTGGAAGCTTGATCGCGTCGAGCTGCTCGCGCAGCTCGGTGACCTCCGCCTGCATCTCGTCGGCCTCGCCGAGCTCCTCCTGGATGGCCTTGAGCTGCTGGCGCAGGAAGTACTCGCGCTGGCCCTTGTCGAGCTCGGACTGGACCTGCGACTGGATCTTCGAGCCGATCGCCACCACCTCGAGCTCGCGCGCCAGGATCTCCGACAGCCGGCGCAGCCGCTTGCCGACGTCGACCTCCTCTAGCAGCGCCTGCTTCTCCTCGGTCTTGAGTCGCAGCGCCCCCGCGATCAGGTGCGCGAGCACGCTGGGATCGTCGACGTTGGCGACCATGATCTGGAGCTCCTCGGGCAGGTAGGGCACCTGCTCGACGATGTCGGTGAACGTCTGCTGCACGTTGCGCATCAGCGCGGTCAGCTCCGGGGTCTGGTCGACGACGTCGGGCGCCTCGGCCACCTCCGCCACCAGGTACGGCTCGGTCTGCAGCCAGTTCTCGATCCGCACCCGCTGGCCGCCCTGGATCAGGACCCTCA
>DASYFZ010000217.1:0-2300 GCA_036000295.1 Solirubrobacteraceae bacterium | reverse complement strand
CCTGGTCAAGTCGTCGAAATCGTCGATGAGACCAACCGGTTGGCCAAGGTCGACGTGGCCGGCGTGCGGCGCAACGTCAACGTCGGGCTGCTCGACGATGAGGGCGGCGGCGTCGGCCCCGGCGACTGGGTGCTCATACATGTCGGGTTCGCGATCTCCAAGGTCGACGAAGAGGAGGCGCGGGCGACGCGCGATCTCCTGGTGCGGATGGGCGCCGACTACGAGCAGGAACTCGAGGAGCTGAAAGCCAGCGTGATCGAGTGAGTGACGGCTGCAGCTCCGAGCACTGCATCACCTGCGGGGACATCGCCGTGGAGATGACCGTGCTGCGAATCGACGAGGCTCGGGAGCTCGCGCTCTGCGCCGCTGACGACGGACGCCGCGAGACCGTCGAGATCGCCTTGGTCGCGCCCGTGCGTCGCGCCGAACGCCTCCTCGTGCACGCCGGAACCGCGATCGCCCACCAGGAGCGCGTTCTGTGAGGTTCGTCGACGAGTTCCGCGACGCCGAGCTCGGCCGCGCCGTCGCCGGCCAGATCCTGTCGCTGGTGGAGCCCGGCCGCCACTACAAGTTCATGGAGGTCTGCGGCGGCCACACTCACTCGATCTACAAGCACGGGATCGACGACCTGCTCCCGGCCAACGTCGAGCTCGTCCACGGGCCGGGATGCCCGGTGTGCGTCATCCCCATGGGCCGCGTCGACGACGGGATCAGCATCGCCCATCACGACGGCGTGATCTTCACCTGCTTCGGGGACATGATGCGGGTGCCGGGCTCCGAGGGCAGCCTGGTGGACGCCAAGGCCGCCGGGGCGGACATCCGCATGGTCTACTCGCCTCTGGACGCGCTGCGCATCGCCAAGCAGAACCCGGACCGCGAGGTGGTGTTCTTCGCCATCGGCTTCGAGACCACCGCACCCTCGACGGCGCTCACCGTCAAGCGGGCCAGGACGGAAGGGCTGCGCAACTTCAGCGTGATGTGCAGCCACGTGACGATCGTGCCCCCGCTGCGCGCGCTGTTGGAGTCCCCCGACCTTCGGCTGGACGGCTTCATCGGCCCCGGCCACGTGTCAACCGTCGTCGGCGCGCGCCCGTTCGAGTTCATCCCCGCTGACTACGGCAGGCCCTTGGTCATCGCCGGGTTCGAGCCGCTGGACATCCTCCAGGCGATCGAGATGATCCTGCGCCAGCTCGACTCCGGGCGTTGCCAGGTGGAGAACCAGTACAAGCGGGTGGTCCCGTACGAGGGCAACCTGCGCGCACTCGAGGTCATGGCCGAGGTCTTTACGCTGCGCCCGCACTTCGAGTGGCGCGGCCTGGGGTTCATCTCCCACAGCGGCCTCAAGCTGTCGGACGCCTACGCCGACCTCGACGCGGAGGTCCGTTTCAGCATCCCCGGCGTCCGCGTGGCCGACCCCAAGGCCTGCCAGTGCGGCGAGGTGCTCAAGGGCGTGATCAAGCCGTGGGAGTGCAAGGTGTTCGGCACGGCGTGCACGCCGGAGCGTCCGATCGGGACGTGCATGGTGTCCTCGGAGGGAGCCTGTGCCGCCTATTACAACTTCGGGCGCTTCGCGCGGGAGCGGGAGGTGGTGTGATGCCCGACTCGGCCGGTGCGGCGATCTCCGATCGTGAGCAGACGATCCTGCACATCATCGAGACGGCCCGCGGCAAGCGCGCGAAGTTCCGCGACGCCCGCATCACCATGGCCCACGGCGCCGGCGGCAAGGCGACCCAGGGCCTCATCGAGGGTCTGCTGGCCCCGGCGTTCGCGTCCGAGGTGCTCGACGAACTGGCCGACGCCGGCGCCGTGCAGGTCGACGGCGTTGAGCTGGCCCTCACCACCGACTCCTACGTCGTCAGGCCGCTGCGCTTCCCGGGCGGCTCGATCGGGGAGCTGGCGGTCAACGGCACCGTCAACGATCTGGCGGTGTCCGGCGCGCGTCCGCTGGCGCTGAGCCTGTCGCTCATCCTCGAGGAGGGACTCCCCGCCGACGACCTGCGCGCGGAGGTCGACGCCATCGCGCGGGCTGCGCGTGAGGCCGGCGTCACCATCGTCACCGGCGACACCAAGGTGGTGGAGCGCGGCCACGCCGACGGGATGTACATCTGCACGAGCGGGGTGGGCCGCCGTGACCCGCGCGCGCGGCTCTCGCCCTCGGCGCTGCGGCCGGGCGACCGCATCCTGCTGTCGGGCAGCATCGGCGAACACGGCACGGCGATCATGCTGGCGCGCAACGAGTTCGACCTCGACGCCGAGATCGAGTCCGACACCCGCTCGCTGTGGCCCGTCGTGGACGCGCT
>DASYFZ010000185.1:0-4215 GCA_036000295.1 Solirubrobacteraceae bacterium | reverse complement strand
GTCGGCGCGCAGCATGATCGTCGTCTGATCGCCGAGGTTGAGCGTGCCCTCCCAGGAGGTGACCTCGATCACGAGGTCGTGGCCGGCCTTGGCGGCCGCTCCGCCCTTGCGCGTGTGGACCGTCAGCCGCCCGTTCTCGGGCCCAACCATGTGCGTTCCGTGAGCCACGAGTCAGTCGCGGTAGACGGTTTGCGCATCGAGGCCGCCCTCGATGCCGGGAGGAAGGACCCCGGTGCCATGCGCGTACAGGGCGATGTCGGCGATCGTCCTGGCGTCGCCCCCGTCGCCCCCGTCGCCCGCCGCGACGAATGCGCCGTTGTCCCATTGGAGGCTGTCGGCGGGTGTGTCGAGCGCCGCGCCGGCGAGTAGACGAGCCTTGTCGAGGATCTTCGTGGCCGCGCTCGTGACCGCCGCCGACGTCGCGTCCGAAGGCGCGGTGTTGAAACCGTGGCCGTTGCCGAAACGGTTGGTGTCGGCGGGCACGACCTTGACGTCGAGCGCCGGAACGCCGAGCTCGTCGGCGACGACCTGCGCGTACTTGGACTCCTGCCCGTCTGACTCAGTGGTCAGGCTGAGCACCATCTTGCCGGTCGGGTGAACTCGCAGGAACACCGCCCGATACGCCTCATTGGCCATCACTGATCCTCCTCACTGTTTGTGCTCCTCCTCGGCCGCCTCGCGCGCGCGGCGCTGGCGTTCCTGGTGGGCGGTCAACGCGTTGTGCTGCTCGAGATCGCAGAAGCTGGGCTGCGGTCCGCCAAGCGGGTGCGGCGGCACCGCGGGGCGTTCGCACCCCGGGTAGATGCAGCGCTTGCCGGTCGCTGGCTCAGCGGCCATCGAGCCCCCATCCCGGAGTCGTGCGGCCCCTGCTCGGCCCGTAGCCGCTCGGCATCGCGACCGAGCTGCCGGGAACCGGTGTGGCGCTCGCCCATGGCTCGTCCTCGGACTCGGCCGACACCGCCGCGGCGGGCTTGTAGCTGGTCGCCAGCTGCGGCTCTGCACCGCGCGGCGCCGAGATCGCGGTTGCCACTTCCTCCAGCGCCCGCAGGCTGTGGCCGCTGACCAGCGCGTCGCAATGGGGTAGCGCCGCCGCCATCCCGCCGGCCCGCGGGTGAAAGCCGGTCGCCGCCACGCGCGGGTTGACCCACACGATCCGGTGCGCGAGCCGCGCCAGCCGTTCCATTTGCCGGCCGACCTGCTCGGGTGCGCCCCGCTCCCAGCCGTCGGAGAGGATCACGATCACCGCCCCGCGTGCCATCCCCCGGCGGCCGTGGCGGTCGTTGAACTCCTTCAGCGCGTCCCCGATCCGGGTTCCGCTGGACCAGTCGGGCGCGGCCGCGGCGGCGCGCTGGATCGCGCGCTCGGGGCTGCGCGACTGCAGCGCCCGCGTCACGCGCGTCAAGCGCGTGGCGAACACGAACGCCTCGGCCGATCTCTCGCCGGCGCGACCGGGGCTGCCTGCGGCGCTCGTCAGGAACTGCAGATACGCGCGCGCGTACGGCTCCATCGAGCCCGAGATGTCGCACAGCATCACCATCCGCCTGCGGACGACGCGGCGACGGCGGCGCGCGAGCCGGATCGGGTCACCTCCCGTCCGCAGGCTGCCGCGCAGCGTCCGGCGCATGTCGATGCGCTCGCCGTGGCGATCGCGCCGGGCGCGCCGGGTGCGGCGCTCGGGCGTGGCCACCCTCAGGCGCGCCATCAGCCGGTAGATCTGTGCGAGCTCGTCGGGCTCGAGCGCGTCGAAGCGCTTGTCGCGCAGAAGCTCCTCGTCGGATGCGGCCATCGGTACCGCGACCTCCCGGTCGGGGTCCAGCTCGCGGTCGCCACCGGGCGGCGAAGTCGCGCCCGCGCCGAGCGACACCGGGCCGGCCGGGTTGGTCTTGTGGTCGCCTCGCCGACGTTCATGGGTCGGCGCAGGCACCGCCTCGACTTCGCTGTTCAGCGCGACCTCGTGAGCCCCGCCCGCGCCAAACACCTCGAAGAACACCGAGTCAAACACGCGCGCCTGCGACGCGTCGGAGACGAACACGGCTCGCGCAGTCCAGTACAGCCGTCGCCGCGAGATCGGTCGCACGAGCGCCAGCGACTCGGCGAATCGGACCGCCCGCTCGGCGCTCGTCGGGACGCCGGCGTCGTGCAGTCGCCGGCTGAATGCGCCCGCGAGGGCCGGGAGGTCCAGCTCGATCGTGTCGACGGTGAACTCAGCCATCGCGCTTCGCCCCCGCGAGCAACGACTCGAACCCGGCCGCGCGGATCAATTCCTGGTCCTCTGCGTACTTGAGCACCGAGCCGAGCGTGCGCTCGAGTGCGACCTCGTCGAGCTCGCCGATGCCGAGCACCGTCAGCGCCGACAGCCAGTCGATCGCCTCGGCGATCCCCGGCGGCTTCTGCACGTCGGAGTCGCGCATCCGAGCCACCGCGCCGACGACCTGGACGGCCAGCGTCTCAGAAGCGCCACTGACGCGCCGGCGCACGATGTCGATCTCGCGCTCCGGCGTCGGGTAGTCGATCCAGTGATAGAGGCAGCGCCGCTTGACCGCGTCGTGCAGATCGCGAGTGCGGTTGGAGGTCAGCACGATCACCGGCGGATGCGTCGCCCGCACGGTGCCGAGCTCTGGGATCGTGACCGCCGCCTCGGCGAGCATCTCCAGCAGGAACGCCTCGAAGTCGTCGTCGGCGCGGTCGATCTCGTCGATCAGCAGCACCGCGGGTCGCGGCCCCGGATGCTCCAACGCCCGCAGCAGCGGCCTGCGGATCAGGTAGTCGGGCCCGAACAGGTCCTCCTCGCGCAACTCGGTCCCGCGCGCCTCGGCCAGCCGGATGCTGAGCAGCTGCCGCGGATAGTTCCACTCGTACAGCGACTCGGCGGCGTCGATTCCCTCGTAGCACTGCAGGCGGATCAGCGGCGTGTCGAGCACCGCCGCAAGCGACTTGCCGGCCTCGGTCTTGCCGACGCCGGCCTCACCTTCGAGTAGCAGCGGCTGCGGCAACCGGAGGCTGAGGAACATCGACGTGGCGAGGCCCTCGTCGACGAGGTAGTCGACGCCCGCCAGCCGCTGCCCGAGCGTCTCAACGTCAGGCGCCAGCTGGCGAACCTCGTCCGCAGCCTCTCCGGTTACCCGCAGCTCGCTCATCTCACTGGGGCGGCGTCGCGCGGCCCTGCATCGCCTCCCACACCCGCGATGGGGTGCAGGGCATGTCGATGTGCTCGACGCCGTGGGTCTGGCGCAGCGCGTCGATCACGGCGTTGACGATCGCCGGCGGCGAGCCCACGTTGGGCGACTCGCCGACGCCCTTGGCACCGAGCGGATGGTGCGGGCAGGGCGTGACCGTCGCGCCCAGCTCGTAGTCCGGGCATTCGAGCGCGGTCGGGATCAAGTAATCCATGAACGAGCCGTTGAGGCAGTTGCCCTCCTCGTCGAACGTGATCACCTCCATCAGCGCGATCCCGATGCCCTCGGCCAGCCCGCCGTGGATCTGGCCGTCGACGATCATCGGGTTGATCCGCACGCCGCAGTCGTCGACCGCGATGAAGCGGCGCACCTTGACCGCCGCCGTCTCGGCGTCGATGTCGACGACCGCGATGTACGCGCCGTACGGATAGGTCAGGTTCGGTGGGTCGTAGATCACCTGCGCGTCGAGGCCGCCCTCCATCCCCTCCGGCATCAGCTCGCCGCTGTAGGCGCGCGCAGCGATCTCCTCGATCATCGCCCCCTTCTCGGGGTCGCCCTTGACGAACCAGCGGCCCTTCTCCCAGGCCAGGTCCTCGGGGCGCGTCTCGAGCATCGTCGCGGCGATCGCGCGGGCCTTGTCGCGCACCTTGCGCGATACGACGGCGACCGCGGCGCCGCTGACCGGCGTCGAGCGCGAGCCGTAGGTCCCGAGGCCGTAGGGCGACTTGTCGGTGTCGCCGTGGCGCACCTCGATGTCCTCGGGCGGGATCCCCAGCTCCTCGGCGACGATCTGCGCGAACGTCGTCTCGTGCCCCTGGCCCTGGGTCTGGCAGCTGAGGCTGACGACCGCCTTGCCCGACGGGTGCACGCGCAGGTCGGCGCCGTCGTTCATCGCCATGCCGAGGATGTCCATGTGCTTGCGCGGGCCGGCGCCCACGCCCTCGGTGAAGAACGACACGCCGATTCCCATCAGCTCGCCACGCTCGCGCTTCTCCTTCTGCTCGCGCAGGAGGTCGTCGTAGCCGGCGATGTCCATCGC
>DASYFZ010000081.1:0-5330 GCA_036000295.1 Solirubrobacteraceae bacterium | reverse complement strand
AGGCGCACCTCGCCGAGCACGCGCTCGAGGTTCTCGCGCAGTCGCTCGAGCTCGGCCTTGTCGCGCTCGCGCACGACTTCGGCGTGGATGACCGACTCCGCGACCGCGCCGTCGGGGTCGGCGCCGGGCTCGACCACGTCGACCAGCCGGCCGGCGTCGTCGCGCCGGACCCGGACCACCGGGTGGATCACGAGGTCGATGCCGTAGCCCTGGCGCCCCAGCTCCATCGTCACCGAGTCAACGATGAACGGCATGTCGTCGGAGATGATCTCGATGACCGTGTGCGGCGACTGCCACCCGTGCTGCTCGAAGTCGGGGTTGTAGACGTTGACCTTCGACTCGCCTGGCGCGCGCTGCTGGGCCAGGTTCCACTCGGCGATCGCGGCGCCGTACAGGTCGATCTCGCTGCGATCGGACAGATCGACGGCCGGAACCCAGTGGTAGAACTGCCGGATGAAGGACTCACACGGCGCGACTCGATCAGTGGCCAGCTTGCGGCGGACCCGTTCGCAGATCCCGTCGATTAGTTCCGACTCGAGGTCGGCCGCCTTGACTGCCATCGCGCGATCACCTTCTCCTCGTTAACTACGCAGCCTACCTTCCTAGGGGGATGTCGATCGCCAGGTTTCGTAGGTGTTCACAGCTTTTGCGTCGGCAGGGTTTCAGCCCTGACAGGTTTCCTTTCACGCTTGTGCCGGTGTGAGCACGCGCGCGGGCCGTGGCTGGGTCATGTGGTGTTCGGCGGGATCAAAGCGGGCCAGCCGCCGGCGGTAGGCGCGCACGCTCCACGGCCACAGCGTCGAGTTGCGCCCGGTCTTGTCCAAGTACCAGCTGGAGCAGCCGCCCGCCGTCCACACGCTGCCCTTCGTGCCCTCATCGACCTCGGCGAGGAACCGCTTAACGGCCTCCGGGTGAGGTTCGATCGTGGCAAGGTCGTGGCGGCGGCGATAGGCGAGCGCCTGACGGATGTAGGCGGTCTGCGCCTCGACCATCAGCAGCACCGAGTTGTGTCCCAGGCCGGTGTTTGGGCCGAGCAGGAAGAACAGGTTCGGAAAGCCTTGGACGGAGACGCCGAGGTGTGCCTTGGGGCTGCCCCGCCAACTCTCGGCGAGCGTGTTGCCGTCGCGTCCCCTGATCCTGTGGGCGATCGGTGGATCGGTCGCCTCAAACCCGGTCCCGAAGATGATCGTGTCGACCTCGTGCTCGACCCCATGCTCGTCGACGATGACGTGCTCGGTGAGGTGGTCCACGCCGCCGGTGATCACGTCGACGTTGGGCGCGGAGATCGCCGGGTACCAGCGGTCTGAGCCCAGCACGCGCTTGCAGCCCATCCGGTAGTCGGGGATCAGCTTCGCCTGCAGCTCCGGATCCGGGACCTGTCTTTGGATGAGGCGCCGAGCGCGGCGCTCGGTCGTGAGGCGCATCAACGCCGGGTGACGGAACGCGAAGTGGAACATCTCGAGTAGCGAGAACATCGCGTATCGGGTCGCGTGCATCAGTCGTGGGTGCTTGCTGAGCGTGCGCCGCCAGCGGCTGGGGATCTCGGGCTCGGCGCGCGGCAGGACCCAGGGCGGCGTGCGCTGGAACAGGTGCAGGCGCTTGACGTCGGGCTGAATGCGCGGGACGAACTGGATCGCCGAGGCGCCGGTGCCCACGACGGCCACGTTCTTGTCGTTCAGGTCGTGCCCGTGGTTCCAGCGGGAGCTGTGGAACACGGTTCCTTTGAACCGGTCCAGCCCGGGGAGGTCCGGGATCTTCGGATCCGCGAGCGCGCCTGCGCCCGAGACGACGACGTCGGCGGTCAGCGTGGTCCCGTGGCTGGTCTCGATCCTCCAGCGCTCGCCTTCCCAGTCGGCGCTCTGGACCTCTGTATCGAACCGCAGGTGGCCGTCGATCTCATGCCGCGCGACGACCGCCTTCATGCACTCGAGGATCTCCGGCTGCGGGGCGAACAGCCGGCTCCACTCCGGGTTCTGCTCGTCGCTCCACGAGTACAGGACGCTCGGGATGTCGCACGCGCAGCCCGGATAGGAGTTGTCGCGCCAAGTGCCGCCGAGGTCCGCCGCGCGTTCGAGGATGACGAAGTCGTCGATGCCGTCCTGCTTGAGGGCCATGGCCATGCCGAGCCCGGAGAAGCCGGCGCCGATGATCGCGACTTCGAAGTGCTGGTCGGGCTGGGTTTGCATTGCGGCCTCTCTCGGGGAGTCTGGTTCGATCGTGCCTCTAGGTACATGAGCGTACCAGGCGCAGGTACGCAGACGTACCCGCTGATCGGGGAGCGGAAACGTGCCTCTCGACGACCGCCGCGGCCGCGTTGGGACGCTAGCCGCGCTGAGCGCGGTCAACGTCCCGAGCCAGCCAGCGGACGCGTCGATTGGGACGGTGTCGCGCCCCGCAGGATCGCCTTGATCACGTCCGCGGCGGCCGAGCGCACCTCGCGCACGTCGCGTCCCTGCTGGATCGAGATCACCGTCAGCTCGCGAATCCCGCCCGCGATCATCAGCGCCATGTCGAGCGTCAGCGGCCCCGCCTCGAGGTCGGGCTGCTGGCGCCGCCCGAGCTCGACCAGACCGACCAGCTGGCGCGCGAACCGCTCAACGACCGCCGACTGCCGATCCGAGCCTGCCTTCCCCAGCGCCGGCAGCTCCCGGACGAAGCTCTGCGACAGCCCCGGCTGTGCGGCGACGGCTTCCAGGTAGGCCCCGAGCGCCTGATCGACCTGCCGCTCCCAGGGCTCCTCAGCGTTGATCGCCGCCGCCACCGTGGCCATCAAAGCGTCGTTGACCGAATCGAACAGCGCCAGGTAGCACGCGTCGCGATCCTCGAAGTGCTCGTAGAAGCTGCGCCGCGACGTGCGCGCGATGCGCACCACGTCGGCGACGGTCGTCTCGCGGTAGCCCTTGTCGGCAACCGACTCGGACATCGCGGCGATCAGGCGCTGTCGGTGATCGGTTGGCCTCCCGGGCTCGGGCATCGGTACACGAGAGTACCGAGGCGGCGGCACGGCCGGGGGCAGCTAGCTCCAGGGGTCGGGCTTCCAGATGTACGAGTGGTCCCAGAGCTGCACGTCGAGGCGCCCGTACTCGCCCGTGTAGAACACGAGCGGAGATCCGTTGGAGTACTCCAGGTGCTCGACGCGCCCCACGTACAGCGTGTGATCGCCGGCCGGGTGGCTGTCGACGACCGAGCACACGAGATGCGTCAGGGCCCCCTCCAGCAACGGAATCTCGCCGCGCCACACGAACGGGATCTCGGCGACCATGCGCGTCCCCTCCGAGGCGAAGTGCCGCGACAGCGGCTCCTGTGACTCGCTCAGCACGCTGACCCCGTAGCGGCCGCTGGCGGGCAGCAGCGAGTGCAGCCGGCAGGTGTTGGCCAGCGACACGACGACCAGCGGTGGGTCGAGCGAGACCGACATGAACCCGTTGGCCGTCATCCCGTGCGCGTGACCGTCGTGGCTGGTCGTCACGACCGTGATGCCGCTCGCGAACCGGCCGAGCGCGCGACGGTATTCGGCCGGGTCGATCTGTTGCGCGCCGTTCTCGCTCACGTCCGTTGCGTAAAGAAGCTCACGTCATCTGGGTTTACCAGGTCGGGCGCGGTCCAACCGTCGAGGTCGTACTCGGCCATGCACTGCTCCGCGAATCCCTTGTACTCGTCGGCCTGACCGGTGGCCAGCGCCGAGAACAGCACCTCCATCCGGATGTTCTCCGCGTTGCCGCTGTAGTTGCGCTCATACAGCTCGTGACGGCCGCCGAACTCGCTTCCGATCGCGTCCCACAGCAGCTTCATCAGCTTCACGCGCCCGACTGAGTCGGTTCCGTCGGAGCCGCGAACGTAGCGGTCGAGGTATTTGCGGATCTCGGGGTTCTTGAAGTCGCGCGCGTTGGAGTTGATGTAAATGAGCCCGCTGGAGACGGTCTGCTCGACGATCTCCTTCACGCGCGGGTACCCGATCGTCGAGAACAGCCGGTAGGCCATCGCGTAGTCCATGTTGGGCAGGACCGCGCCCTCCTTCCACGGCTGCGGATCGCGGGCCATCGCGTTCGCCAGCCCCCACAGCATGTTGCGCCAGGCGAGCACCTCCCCCACCTGGGCCTGCACGCCGCGGAAGTCCTTGGTTCCGGTCGCCTCGACCGCCTTCATCAGCAGCCCGGCGATGAAATCGAGCTTGACCGCCAGGCGGATGCAGCCGTGGAAGCAGAAGCGCGGGATGAAGCCCGTGAACGGGAAGAAGTTGTTGGCCTTCTCGATGTCGCCGTAGACGAACACGTTCTCCCACGGCACGAGCACCTTGTCGAAGATGAAGATCGCGTCGTTCTCGTCCAGACGGCTGGACAGCGGATAGTCGAACGGGCTGCCCATCACCTCGGCGACCATCTCGTACGACGGCCGGCAGATCAGCTTCACGCCGGGCGTGCCCATCGCGACCGCACAGACGATCGCGAACTCCTTCTTCTGCAGCGGCACCGGGCCGTAGTGCGCGATGAAGTTGAAGTGCGTCAGCGCCGAACCGGTCGCCACGACCTTCGCGCCGGTGACGACGAGCCCGTCGTCGCGCTCCTCCTCGACGTGCATGAACACGTCGCCGACCTCGTCGGGTGGCCGGTTGCGGTCCACCGGCGGGTGGATGATCGCGTGGTTCCAATACAGCACCCGCTCCTGCGCCTCGCGGTACCAGCGCTTGGCGTTCTCCTGGTAGGGCTCGTAGAAGTCGGAGTTGGCGCCGAGCGTCGCGAGGAATGCCGCCTTGTAGTCCGGGCTGCGGCCGAGCCAGCCGTACGTCAGCCGCGCCCATTGCGCGATCGCTCCGAGATCGCCGACGCAGTCCTCGGCGCTCTTGGGGTAACGGAAGAACTTGTGGGTGCGACCGCCGCTGCCCGTGTCGGTCTCGGTCGTCAGCACGTCGCGGTACTGGTCGTCGTGCAGCGCGTCGTACAGCCGTGCGATCGAGCGCGCCGTGTTGCGAAACGCGGGATGCGTGGTGACGTCCTTGACGCGTTCGCCGTACACGTACACCTCCCGGCTGTCGCGCAGGCTCTCCAGATACTCCTGGCCGGTCAGCGGCGCGGAACTACTGGCGGTGCTGTCGGGCATCTGATCACGGCTCCTCACTCGCTGTTGCGCAACGTCGGTGGGAACCCTGACACCGAGCCTAGAATTCCTCAACAGTCCCGAGGCCGAGGAGAGAACGATTGAGCACGCGCAATCTCGCTGACGAGGAGCTCACACAGGCCGTTCTGAGCAGCCTTGGCAACTGCAGCTCCGAACGTTTCCAGGAGATCATCCAGAGCCTGGTCGCGCACCTGCACGCGTTCGCCTCGGAGGTC
>DASYFZ010000041.1:0-3992 GCA_036000295.1 Solirubrobacteraceae bacterium | reverse complement strand
CGCGAACGGCTCGACCTCGAAGGCGCCCATCGGGCCATTCCAGAAGACCGTCCCGGCAGCCGCGATCACCTCGCCGAAGCGCTGGGCTGTTCGCGGACCGATGTCGAGACCCATCCAACCGTCGGGCACGTCGACGCCATCGATTGTCTTGGCCTCGGCGTCGGCTTCCAGGCGCTCGGCGATCACGAGGTCGACGGGCAGCTCGAGAGCCGCCCCAGCGCCGGTGCTCGACTCGAGCGTCTTGCGGGCGAGCTCGATGTCCTCGTCGGCGCACAGCGAGTTGCCGACCGAGTGGCCCTGAGCGGCTAAGAACGGAAAGCACATCGCGCCGCCGATCAGCAGTGTGTCGGCGAGCTCGCGGAAACGGTCGATCACGGCGATCTTGTCCGACACCTTCGCTCCGCCGAGGACGGCCACGAGCGGGCGCGCCGGGTCCTCGAGCACGCCGGAAAGTGCCTCCACCTCGCGCTGGAGCAGGTACCCGGCGGCGCGATCGGCGACGAGCTTGGCCACTCCCACGGTCGACGCGTGGGCGCGGTGGGCGGAGCCGAACGCGTCGTCGACATACACATCGGCCAGCTTCGCGAAAGCCGCCGCCAGCTCCGGGTCGTTCTTGGTCTCGCCGGGCTCATAGCGGACGTTCTCAAGCACCAGTATGTCGCCCGACGCCAAGTTGTCGGCAAACGCGCTCACTTCGTCGCCGACGACGGCCGGGGCGAGCATGACGTCGGCGCCGGTCAGCTCGGCCAGCCGGTTGGCGGCGGGCCGCAACGACAGCTCGGGCTCGCGGTCCTTCGGCCGGCCGAGGTGCGACGCCAGGATGATTCGCGCCCCTCGTTGCCGCAGCTCCTCGATCGTCGGCAGCGCCGCCCGGATGCGAGTGTCGTCGGCGACCGCACCGTGGTCCAGCGGAACATTGAAGTCGACCCGGACGAGCACGCGCTTGCCCTGTAGGTCACCGAGGTCGGAAAGGGTTCTCACAGCACCTTCTGAACGAGCTCGACGATTCGGTTGGAGTAGCCCCACTCGTTGTCGTACCACGACACCAGCTTGACCATCGTCCCGTCCATCACCGCCGTCAGCTGGGAGTCGAGGATCGATGAGGCGGGGTTCTTGACGATATCGGTGGAGACGATCGGGTCCTCGGTGTAGGCCAGCAGCCCCTGCATCGGACCGCTCTCGGCGGCCGCCTTGAGCGCGGCGTTGATCTCTTCGACGGTGGTCTCGCGGTTGGCCTCGACCGTCAGGTCGACGACGCTCCCGGTGGGAACAGGCGCACGCACCGCGAACCCGTGAAGCTTGCCGTTGAGCTCGGGGATCACCGCGCCGATTGCCTTGGCGGCGCCGGTCGAGGCCGGGATCAGGTTGATCGCCGCGGCGCGGGCACGGCGCAGATCGCGGTGGGGCATGTCCTGCAAGCGCTGGTCGGCGGTGTAGGCATGGATCGTCGTCATCAGGCCGTGCTTGATGCCGACGGTGTCGTGCAGCACCTTGGCGATCGGTGCCAGGCAGTTGGTCGTGCACGAGGCGTTGGAGATCACGTTGTGGTTGTCGCGGTCATAGACCTCGTCGAAGTTGACCCCGAGCGCAACCGTCACGTCCGGCTCCGTCGCCGGCGCCGAGATGACGACCTTGCGCGCGCCCGCGTCGAGGTGCTTGGAGGCGTTCTCGCGGTCGGTGAACAGGCCCGTCGACTCGATCACGACCTCGGCACCGAGCTCCTCCCAAGGCAGGTTGGCCGGGTCCTTCTCGGCCAGCACCTTGATGTCCTTGCCGTCGACCTTCAGGCCGGTGTCGGTCGCCTCCACGGTGCCCGGGAACGGGCCGTAGTTGGAGTCGTATTTGAGGAGGTGCGCAATCGTCTTGGGGTCCACGAGGTCGTTGACCGCCAGCCACTCGATGTCCGCCTGGCGCTCGTAGGCGGCGCGGAAAACATTGCGGCCGATCCGGCCAAAGCCGTTGATTCCGACCCGTACCGGCATGCGCTACTCCCCTTTGCGTTGTTAATGGACGCGGGCGTCGACCCGGCGACCCGGTTTCGCCGCCGACAACAACAGGCTATCCGTTATCTACGCGACACAACCTCGACGCGCAGCCCGTCGGGGTCACGCAGATAGGCCGCGTAGCAGCCCGGCCCGTATTGCGGCCGCTCACCCGGCGGCCCGTCGTCCCGGCCTCCGTTGGCTAGACCCGCGGCGTAAGCCGCGTCGACCGCCACCCGTCCGGTCGCGGTCAGCGCCACATGCCCGTAGCCGGGCGCCGGCGCGCGGCCGCGAATCACGATCCACAGCGTCGGAAAGTTCGTTCCGTAGGCGATCGCCTGCTCTGAGTCGAATGTGCGCCGTGCCCCGAGCGGATAGAACACGGCGTCGTAGAACCGCGCCGAACGGCTCAGGTCCGAGACCTCAAACCCTATGTGGTCGATCATGCGGGCCGGTTGGCGTCGCGATCGACGACCTCGACCAGGTATTCGCCCTGGTTGGCGTATCGCTCGGCCAGATGCCGGGCGATCGCGACCGACCGGTGGCGGCCGCCCGTACAGCCGATCGCCACTACGAGATGAGCCTTGCCCTCCGCCAGGTACTGCGGGAGCAGGTAGTCCAGCAGTGGATGCAGGCGCTCGTAGAAGGCCTTCAGCGCCCCGTCGCGATCGATGAACGCCACGACGCGGGGGTCCTCCCCGGTGAGCGGTCGCAGATCCGGCTCGTAGTGCGGATTTGGCAAGAACCGGACGTCGATCAGCAGGTCGGGGTCGCGAGCCGGGCCGTACTTGAACCCGAAGCTCTCAAAGGTGATCGCAAGCCTTCCGGCGGTCCGGGTCGGCAGCACCTCGTAGGCAAGCTTTCGCCGCAACATCGCCGCGGTCAGGCCCGTCGTGTCGATCACGACGTCGGCGCGCTCGCGCAACCCGGCCAGCAGCGTGCGCTCCCCGGCGATGCCCTCGGCGACGCTGCCGCTCGGCGCCAACGGATGGCGCCGGCGTGTCTCCTTGTAGCGCGTCAGCAGCGTCTGTTCGTCGGCCTCGAGGAACAGGACCCGGTGAAACACGCCAAGCGCGCGCAGGTCGTCGAGGATCGCGGCGAGGCCCTCGAAGTAGCTGCCGCCGCGGACGTCCGATACGACCGCCGCGCGTTCGACCTTGGAGCCCTCGTGCATGAACAGCTCGACGAGCGAGCGGATCATCTCCGACGGGAGATTGTCGACGCAGAAGTACCCCGCGTCCTCGAACGCGGCCATCGCCGTCGATTTGCCGGCGCCCGAGAAGCCCGTGATCACCACGAGGTCGGTCAGCGCGGTGGAGATCGTCCGCTTGTCGCCTGCCTCAGGCTCCAGCGCCGCCTCTTGCGAGGGCTCCATGCCTAAAGCTTGACGTTCCTCGCGGACACGTGTGGTCTGAGTCGTGACCGAGCCAGACGGAGATGTGACCAGGATGTGTGCCACGATGGTGCCGTGCAGCGAGGAAGACTCGTTGCGCTCGGGTTCCTCATCTGCGCCATGGCCGGGGCGCCGGCAACGGCCCGTGCGCAGACTCCGGAGCCGCCGGTCGTGGCCAGCATCGGCGATACGCCGGGCGGTCAGCCGATGGGACAGTCGTTTCTGGGCGTGTCGCTCGAGTACAACGCCCTACACATATACACCGGCCGCGATCCGCGCCACGTCGACCCGGTGCTCATCCAATTGCTGCGCAACCTCGACCCCGGTCAGACTCCGGTGGTGCGGATCGGCGGCAACAGCGCCGACTTCAGCTGGTGGCCGATCAAGGGCACGCTGCCGCCGGTCGGCATCAGGTATGCGCTGACCAACGGCTGGGTGAGGATGACGCAGGCGTTCGCTGCGAAGCTGCGCGCCAAGCTGATCATGGGCCTGAACCTGGCCGGCGGACGGCCCGCGGCCGCGGCGGCCGAGGCGCGCGCATTTCTCTCGGGGATCGGACGCCAGTACCTGGACGGGTTCGAGATCGGCAACGAGCCCGACCTCTACAGCACCTCGGT
>DASYFZ010000032.1:0-3251 GCA_036000295.1 Solirubrobacteraceae bacterium | reverse complement strand
AAGCGCCAGCGCGTACATCGAGTTGGCGGGCCCGTAGTCGCCGTAAGCAAACCGCAGCCCCGCCAGTCCCGGCGCACTGAACCGCTTCCCGCTGTACCCCGACTGCGAGATCGACTCCCCCTCCGCCAACGGCGCGTCGGCGTACACGCACGCCACGACGTTCGCCTGCCCGCTCTCGATCGCGTACGCCGCGTACTGGAGCATCGTCGTCGCGCTCGATCCAAACGCGCTCATCGTGTTCACCAGCGTGAGATCGACGAGCCCGAGCGCGAACTGCAGTCTCGGCGCCATCTCCTCGGACTGGTTGCCATTGATCAGCAACCCATCGACGTCACGCGCCTGCAGGCCTGCATCTTCCAGCGCCAGAGCGATCGCCTCGCCGGCGAAATCCGAAACCGTGCGGCCGAAGACCTTCCCCATGTCGGTGATCCCAAGCCCTGCGATTCCCGCTTTCGCGCCCACGGCGCTGCTCCTCTCCATGAACCACGTCGCCGTCGGCTGAGGCCGGTGCGACCGGGTGTCGATGTTCGGTGGCCGGCGAGGTTGTGATCACGCTCTCGCAAGACGGCTCGTCCGATCACTATACGCTATGTCTAGCGAAGCGTCAACCCGTCTGGCCGATGTCTCACGAGGACTGGGGCTCGCTCAGCCCGAGCATCGAGAGCCACAGGTCAGTGAGCGTGCCCACGGCGCGCTCGCGGTCGAATGCGAGGCCGTTGACGATCCAGAAGTGGAGAAACTGATCGAGTTGCACCAGGAGCAGAGCGGCGCGCACCCGCGCATCCTCCTCGCCGCAGCCATACCACTGTCGGATCGACTCGGCGATGACCGCGATCGACTCCTGGTGGTTGCCAAGTCTCACCGCGGCGATCTCAGGCTCGATCGCCTCCGCCTGGTCCAAGGCCTTCAGGCTCCCGCGGTTCGCTGCGTAGTTGTCGACCATCGAGTCGATCCACTCGTAAAGATCCTTGCGGGACGGTCGCCCGCCCGATGTGAGCTCGAGATACAACTCCCGCCAACGCCTTCCCAGCGTTCGCGCGACCACCAGCACGACGTCGGCCTTGCTCTTGAAGTGGAGGTAGAACGTCGCACGGCTGGCGCTGGCCTCCGCCACGATGTCCTCGATCGTGGTCGCGGCGTAACCCTTGCGCTCAAACGCCGTGACCGCGCCGGCGATCAGCAGTCGACGAGTCAAGCGCTTCTGCTCGTCGCGCAGCGACCCGCCTTTGCTCGTGCGATCGCTCGTCGCCATCGCCGCAGACTATAGCCCACTCAGTAGCCCTGTCTTCCTTTCACTTGACAGTCTGTCTTGTGACTCGCTACTGTGTCGCCCGTGAGGATCGAGGCCCTCCGTGACCGGACCGGAGTTCCGGGAGCCCATGATCGGCCCATCGGGCCGACACCACCAAAGGAGAGGAACATGCAGCACAATTCGAGGCACGAGGTCCGCGGACGCCTGTTGCCACGCTCTCGCCGAGTTGCAGCTCTCTCGGTCGCAGCCGGGCTCGGCATTGCCGTAGCCGCCTGTGGATCGTCGAGCTCCCCGGGATCGTCGGTATCCGCATCTAATGCGAGCGCACCCGCCGGCGGCGGGGCGACGGCAACGGCGGCACTGAAGGCGTACCAAGCCGCTCCCACCAAGATCAACATCACCACACCGCTCAAGTCCGCGCCGCCGCGCGGGAAGACCGTCGTTGTCCTGGGGACTCCTCAGCCTCAGAACGTGCAGATCCAGCGGACGATCGCCCAGCTGGCCCACTTCGCGCACTGGAACTATGCGCTGGTGAGCTACGACCCGGCCAACCCGGCGACATTCAACGGCGCCATCGGCACGGCGCTGACCAAGCACGCCAACTACATCGTCGAGGCCGGGACGCCCGTAGCCCCGGCGATCCTCCAGCAAGTACAGCATGCCGGTGCAAAGCTTGCCGTGACGGCCGTGGCTCCAATCGCGGTGAAGCCGCCGGTGATCGTCAACGCGAGTGCCAATGACAGTACGCAGGGCAACCTCATGGCGGATTACTTCGTCTCGGACTCAAAGGGCAAGGGCAACGCGGTGATCGAGCACGTGCCGGGCTACGCGATTCTCGACGGATTCACGAACGCGTTCACGGCGAGGGCGAAGGCCTTGTGCCCAGGGTGCACCACCACGATGGCGAACATCAGCCTTCCCCAGCTTGCCTCCGGTCAGCTGATCCCAACCGTCATATCAGCGCTCAAGCAGCATCCCTCGGCGAACTACCTCGTCTTCGACGACGGTCCGTTTGCCACCGGCATCACCTCAGCGCTCGCCGCAGCCGGCCTGTCCAAGATCAAGGTCATCGGTGAAGCGGTGGACCCGACTGGGCTCGCCGCGTTGCGCACCGGCAAGGAAGCCGCCTGGACTGGTTACTCGTCACCATATGCGACCCTGCAAGTGGCGGACGCCATGTTCCGCGACGCCGAAGGGTTGCCGATCGCTCAGGCTCAGGAGGGCGTTCAACCGACTCAGCTGTTGACCAAAGCGAACGTCGGGTCGATCACCGAGTGGAACTACCCGAGCGACGCCCTGCAGCAATTCAAGGCTCTGTGGAAGCTCTCGGGCCAGTAGTCGCCGCCGAACCGTGATGCCCCAGCAGAAGAACACGGTTCCCGTTCTCGAAGTTGAGGGCATGTCCAAGGCGTTCACGCGCCCAAGCTTCGCCGGATGTCACCCTCACCATCAATCCAGCGAACATTCGTGCCCTCCTGGGCAGAACGGGGTCGGGCAAATCCGACCCTGATCAAAAGTGGTGTCCGGATACCGCGCGCCCGACCCGGGCGGTGGTATCCGGATTCCGATGAGGGAGGCGCGGGCCGAGCCTCCGGATCCGAGAGTCGAGCGCGACTCGCGCGCGTCCGGCGGCTGCAGACGGTTGGCTGTGGGACGCTCGTCTTGGGCGAGGTCGAACATCATGCGCTCGAACTGCTCAGGGTGCTGGGCAGCGACCCGCAGCTCAAGGTCGCTCTCGAACGACATGTCTCGAGGCCACGTCGCAACGCGGTCGTCACCCGCGCCCCGTCGCTCCATTCCGCCGAGGGTAGATGTCCTTTCCGCCGACAGCTCACATCGCCGGGACGCACGAACAGACGGTTTGTTAGACGTAGCCCGCTCGACCGTGCTCGCCGGCGCTCCGAAGAGCGGCGCACCGGGGTCAGACGGCGCTCACAGCGGGCACATCCACCCAGGCGCGCTCAGCGTTGCTACGGGTCACGGCTTCGATCATGGACAT
>DASYFZ010000021.1:0-7180 GCA_036000295.1 Solirubrobacteraceae bacterium | reverse complement strand
CTCGGCGGTCCCGGCGCCGCGCCGACCCAGGACGCCGAGGGCGTGAGCCTCGTCGACCATCAGGCGCGCGCCGAACCTGCGGCAGAGTTCGACGATCTCGGGCAGCGGGGCCACGTCGCCCTCCATCGAGAAGACTCCGTCGACGACCACGAGCACACCACCGCCGTCGGCCGCGGCCTTTTCGAGCGTGCGCTCGAGCCGGTCGATGCGGTTGTGGCGAAACGGCCTCAGCTTCGCCCGCGACAGGATGCAGCCGTCCAGGATCGAGGCGTGGTCGCCGGAGTCGGCGACGACGGTGTCGCCCGGGGCCAGAATCGTCCCGAGCGCGCCGAGGTTGGCCTGGTGGCCGGTCGTGAACACGAGCGCGGCCTCGGTGTCCATCCACTCGGCGAGCTCACGCTCGAGCTCGAGATGGAGGTCGATCGTCCCGTTGAGGAAGCGAGAGCCGGTCAGCCCGGTGCCGTATCGGTTCAGCGCATCCAGCGCTCCCTGCTTGACCCGCTCGTCGCCCGTCAGCCCAAGGTAGTTGTTGGAGCCGAGCATGATCCGCTGCCGGCCCTCCATCTCCACGACCGGGAGCGTCGGGCCTTCCAACACCCGGAAGTAGGGCAAGGCATCGAGCTCCCTGGCGGCTCGCAATTGCTCCAAGCGCTCGTGCTGCCGCGCTTTGGCGAAGACATCGATCGAGGTGTGCATGCCGTCGGCTCCGGTCATGGGTAGGTGCGAAGTTGAAGCGTTCGAGGAGCGAGCATGGCAAGGACGCGGAATCGAAGGTGTGGCCCAGCCACATCGAGGTCCGAGGCAGCAGTCAAGCGAAGCTCATTCGGGCGATTCCAAGCGCCTATCGGTGAGCGGGGCCGACCTATGGGGCTGTATCGTAACGGGCGTACCCGCGCCGCCGAGGAGAAAGATGACCGAGGTCGCTGTCACCATGTCGCGGCGATGATCGAGGACCCGCGCATTAACGGCCAAGACGCTGAGCACGAAAACAACGGCCAGCCGGTCGATTCCGAGGTAAACGGCCAGGAGGCCGAGTACGAGGAGACGGTCGACGGACTTCCCGTGCTCGCTGAGGTGCGGACGATCGAGCGCGCCTCACCGGCCTCGCTGCCGGCCGTCCAGGCGGCCGCAGCGGCGGCAACCGGGTTCGTTGCCGGTGCGGCCACGATCGCGCTCGTGAAGCGCCGCGCGGCCAAGAAGGTCGCGCGCCGTAGCGTTCCCCGGCGGGCGGCCGACATGCTGCCGATCGTCGCCAGCCGGACGTTCCTGGTCGACGTCCACCTGGTCAAGCCGCAGGACTGACGTGCTAAGGGTGGAGGTTCGCCCGCACTGGGCGTTTGCCCTCCCGCTGCGCAACGGCCTCGACGGCCTGACGCGAGTTCGCGGCGGGGTGCTCGAGCGGCTGTTGCACGCCGGCGAGGAGCCGGTGCTCGTGCGCGTCGCCCAACCGGCCTCCGACCGGGTCGTGTTCGGCGCTCGTGCGGAGCAGCACGACGCCGCGGAATGGGGGATTGAGCGGATGCGGATCGCGCTGGGTGTCGATCAGGACCTCCGCGCCTTCCATGAGCGCTTCCGGTTTGACCCGCTGATCGGGCGAGCCGTGCGATCCAACCCGGCTTTGCGGGCACCGGGACGGCCCGATCCGTTCGAGGCGCTGATCTGGGCCATCTGCGAGCAGCTGATCGAGTTCGAGCGGGCAGCCGGGATACAGCGGCGCCTGGTCGCCCGGCTGGGCCGGCGCTGCCAGGTGAGCGGGATGCGCGACGCCCCTACCGCGGACGTGCTCGCCCGGCAGGCGCCTGCGCTGCTGGCGTCCTTCGATCTCTCGCCGGGACGCGCCGCCGCGGTCGTGCGCGCCGCCCGGGAGGTTGCCGCGGGCCGGGTGGACCTCCACGATCCCGACCACGAGCGAGGGTGGCGGCGTCTTCGCGCGATCCGCGGGATCGGCAACTGGACCGTTCAGATGCTCGCCCTGACCGGGCAGGGCAGGCTCGACCAGCTACCGGCGGCGGACGTCGGCTTCCTGAAGCTGGTGGGTCGTCTTCGCACCGGCAACCCCTACGCCCGCGCGACCGAGGACGAGGTCGTCGAGCAGTTCGCGCCCTACGAGCCATGGGCCGGGCTTGCCGGGGTCTACGCCCTTCACTCGCACGGCAAGAAGCTCGCACCCGCGCGATAGTCGGTTCACGCCACCGCCGCACGCGTGGGCGATAGATTCGCGCTCCCTTCTACCCGATAGGACGCGCAATGCCATACGCGGAGGTCAACGGTCAACGGATCCGCTTTGAGGACAGCGGCGGCGATGGGCCCGCCGTGATCTTCTCCCACGGCTTCTTGATGGACCACGAGATGTTCGATCCCCAGCGCGACGCGCTCGCGCCTGAGTACCGGGTCATCACCTGGGACGAGCGCGGGTTCGGCGACACGGAGTTCGACGGGCAGCCGTTCACGTACTGGGACTCGGCCAAGGACTGTCTTGGTCTGCTCGACCATCTCGGGATCCAGCAGGCGGTGCTGGCGGGGATGTCACAGGGAGGCTTCCTGTCGATGCGCGCGGCGCTGCTCGCTCCCGACCGCGTCCGGGCGCTGGTCCTGATCGACACTCAGTCGGGCCCCGAGGATGCCGAGCACCTGCCCGCCTACAAGCAGATGCAGGACACCTGGCTGGAGGTCGGCCCGGTCGATGAGCTCGCGCAGACGATCGCGAACATCATCATCTCCGAGCCCGGCATCAACGAGACGTGGATCGAGAAGTGGCGCCAGAAGCCCAAGGAGGCCTTCAAGGCACCGGGCGACTGCCTGCTGGACCGCGACGACATCACCGACCGGCTCGGCGAGATCACGTGCCCTGCGATCGTGTTCCACGGCACGCTCGATCAGGCGATCACGATGGAGCAGGCGCAGCAGCTCTGCGAGGGCCTACCCAGCTGCACCGGGCTGGTCCCGGTCGAGGGTGCCGCGCACGCGTCGAACCTGACCCACGCAGACCAGGTCAACCCGCCGCTGCTCGAGTTCCTGCGTTCGCTCTGAGGACTAACGAGGTGCGAGCTCGAACTCGAGCGTCTCCCACGGCGCATGCGCCAGCGCTTCCGTCATGGCGGCATCGTCGGTGTAGGTCCCGTCGAGCCGCTGGCCCTCGCAGTGGACCACGAGCGAAACGGCACGAAACGGCCAGGGATCAACGCTCAGACGCCCTGGCTGGTCGGTCTCGGCGAGGGCGAGCTCTACCGGCGCCCCGGCGGACGGCACACCCTTGATCGAGTAGGGCGCGTAGTCGAGGCAGAGCGCCAGCGATAGCGTGTCCCACGTTCCGATCAGGCCGCTGTTGCGCGCCACCACCGCGTCGGCCGCACCCGTCGCCGTCTTCGGATCGTCTCGGAGCGTCTCGAGCAGGTCGTGCTGAAGGCGGCGCTGACCATCCAGGAACTCGAGCACGAGTGATCGCTCTGATCCGGGCAGCGGACTGAGGTCGCGGCTGGCGTACAGACGCGTGCCGTGCAGCGAGACGAGCAGCGCCGCGTACCGGCTCTGTCGCAGCAGCCGGCGCGGCGCCAGCGTCCACAACTCGATGTGATCAGGGATCGCCATCTGCAGAAATGACGCCGGCAGTCCGGACTCCGGGTGGCGCGCCGGTTCGAGATCCCACATCGCCATCCCGATGTCGTGCTGCTCGGCGGCCAGGCAGACCTCCTCGAACGGCTCGACGACGCCGAAGCGCTCGTTGCCCCAGGCTCGCGCAAGCTGTCCCGAGATCCAGGCGTGCGACGGCTGGCCGATGACGACCGCGCCGCGGCTGTCCTGGCGCACCAGCACGGGTCAGCCTGCGGTCGGCCCGCGCAACCCCTCGAGCAGGTGCCGGACCGTCTTGCCCATCTCCGCGCGGGCGGCGACCGGGTCGTCGGCGCGGGCGACGACCATCGCCGCCTCGTCGAGCGCACCGAGCAGCACGTGGGCGACCGCTCGCGCGGATTGCGGTGCCAGCCGGCCGGCGTCGATCGCGTTCTGAACGGCCTGCTCAAGCAGACCGAGGCCGTGCTCGGCGTCAATCGCGCGCCACAGGTCCCAACCGAGCACGGCAGGCCCGTCGATCAGGACAATCCGTTGCATCTCGGGCGTCGTGCAGGCATCGAGGAACGCGTCGATGCCGATCACGAGCTCGTCCCAGGGGTCGTTCGCGGCCGAGGCCATGCGCGCGATCCGGGTGGTCGTCTCGGCGCTCACCTGCACCAGCACGGCCTGGAAGAGCTGCTCCTTGCCTCCACGGAAGTGGTGGTAGAGGGCGCCCCGGGTGACGCCGGCGGCTTGGACTATCTCCTCGGTTCCGACGGCCGCATATCCGCGCTGGGCGAACAGCTCGCGCGCTGCGCCGACGAGCGCGGCGATCGTGGCGTCGCGCTGAGCGGCCTTCGTGCGTGGACGCTCTTCGGCGCCGTCTGGTTCCTTGACATCCATACTGTCTGTATGTGAAGATGCGTACAGCTTGTATGTAACTCTAGTGGGCGGAGCCGCCGCCCGAGCGAGGTGTGATGATGCCCGAGATCGAGCTGTCGCAGGGAGTTGTTCGATACCGCGAGCAGGGGGACGGCACTCCGATAGTGCTGATTCACGGTCTGCTCGTGAACGGCAACGTGTGGGATCGTCTCGTGCCGCTGCTCGCCCGACAGGGCCGGTGCATCGTGCCGGACCTGCCGTTGGGCTCACATTCGCTGCCGATGAACAAGGGCGCCGACCTCTCGGCTCCCGGGATCGCGAGGTTGATCGCCGAGTTCATGGACCGGCTGGAGCTCGAGGATGTGACGCTCGTCGGCAACGACACGGGCGGCGCGTTGTGTCAGCTCGTCGCCGCGTATCACCGCGAACGGCTGGGCCGGCTGGTCCTCACGACGTGCGACGCGTTTGAGAACTTCCCGCCCCCGGCGGTTCGCCCGCTGCTGACCGTGCTGAAGCTGCCGGGAGCGCTCGCGGCAACGAGCGTCCTGGGCCGGCTGCGTGCCGTGCGCGGGGCCGCCTTCAAGGCGATGCCGCTGACGATGCAGCCGATCCCCGACGAGCAGGTCAAGTCATGGGTGGCGCCACTGGCCGACAAGCGCATCCGCGCCGACCTCGCGACGGTGGTGCGGGGCATCGACCCGGCTGACACTCTGGCGGCCGCTGAGCGTCTGCGCGACTTCGACCGCCCGGCGTTGATCGCCTGGGGCGCCGAGGATCGCTTCTTTCCGTTCAGCGATGCCGAGCGCCTGGCGGCGACGCTGCCAAACGCTCGGCTCGAGCGGATCCCCAACGCGCGCGCGTTCGTTCAGCTCGATGCGCCCGAGCGGTTGGCGGAAATGATTGGCTCAGTTGCAAACGGCGCAGTGACCGCGCCGGCATGAGCACGCAGGAAGCCGTCCGTCGATCATGTCCGGCCGCCAACGGCGCAGCCATTGGACCGCGATCGGTTCGCTGCGGTCCTCGACTCCACCTGGCCAGCTGACGCTGATCATTCGCAAGATCAGAAGCTGAGTCTCGCCTTCCGATCGTCCGGTCGCCTGCGCGATGAGTTGCTGAATCGGCTGTTGAAGCATCGCGTGGGGTGAGATACCCGATGCCGCGTGGGACGTAACTGACCAACTGTCGCCGAGCCTCACAGCCCCTGGCCGGCGAGCAGCTCGTTGGTCGAGGCGTCCGCGACGGCGTTGGGGTTGGTGATCAGATGCTGATCGAGCATCCACTGCCCGTACGCGTTCCACTCGCTTGCGCTCTGCCAGCCCCAGGGCTTGCCCGATGCGCCCGGGAAGAAGGTGGGGAGCGTGGCCTTGACGCTGGCGAGCTGGAAGCCTGCGTCCAGGCCCGGGTTGGCCTTCACGAGGTTGTCGACAGCGGCCTGCGGGTCGCGCCGGACCGCTTCGTAACCGCGGCCGAGCGCCTGGACGAAGCGCCGGATCACGTCGGGGTGGTTGACGATCGTGCTCTTGCGCGCGACCACGACGAGCTCGTCGTAGGTCGGCACGCCGACCTGATCCATCCGGATCACGTTCGGGTGCTTGTGCATCCGCTGAAGCTGGAGCGCCTCGTAGTTCCAGTACGCGCCGAGGGTCGCGTCTACTCGCCCCGAGAGCATCGCGGGAACGAGGTCCGAGCCCACGTTGGTCTCCTTGACCGACCCGATTGGGACATGCGCGTGCGACAGGATCGTGGTCAGGTAGGCGTGCTGGTAGGGGATCCCGGCGTCACCGACGCGCTTGCCGCGAAGATCAGCGGCCGTGCGGATGTGCTTGGACCCGATCGAGACGATCGAGGTCAGCGGCTCCTGAACGATCGCCGCCACGGAGACGAGTGGCTCGCCCTTGTCGCGGGCCAGCATCACCTCGGGCTCGTAGGAGATCGCGACGTCGGTCTTGCCGGCCTCGAGCAGCTTCAACGGCAGCGCGGGATCCGAGGGCACCTGGATGTGGACGTTCAGTCCGGCCTTCTCGAAATCGCCTTCCGCAAGCGCCTGGTAGATGCCGACGTGGTCGGCGTTGGGGAACCAGTCGAGCATCAGCGTCATCGACTGGGTGGCACCCGACGACGTCACCGACTCCTTCTTCTCGCCGCAGGCCGACAGCGCCAGCGTCAGCGCCGCGAGGCCCACGGTCATGATCAGAGCCCTTCTCATCTAGTGTCTCGATTCAGAAGTTCGTGAGCACCGAGAGGTGCCACTGGTGGATGCGGGACGAGGACGCAGGAGCCGAAGCGCAGCAGCGCTGCGTGAGGCGACGAGGACGAAGGCCGGCGCCGCCAGGGGCGCCTCGAATGCTCGCGAGTTTCTGGATCGGGACACTAGGCGCTTTCTCCTCTCGGTTGGAAGGCCCACGGCAGCAGCAGCCGCTCGGCCATGGTCAGCAATGCGAACAATGCGATCGCGAACACGGACAGGACCACGACGGCGGCGTAAGCGCGCGCCGTCAGCAGCTGTGGGATCGATTGCTCGAACAGGAATCCTAGGCCGGAGCTCGCCCCGTTCCATTCCGCGAACACCGCCCCGATCACCGCGACGACGACCGCAATCTTCGCTCCGGCTGGGGCATCAGCGCCGCGGGAGCGGCATTCACGCTGCCGGAATCCGCCGTCTGGAGGCCGCAGATCAGCTCCAGCAAGGTTGTCTTGCCGCAGCCGCTGGGCCCGACCACGGCGACGATCTCGCCCGGCTGAGCGCGCA
>DASYFZ010000014.1:0-6658 GCA_036000295.1 Solirubrobacteraceae bacterium | reverse complement strand
GCTCCTGTTCGGCCTGTGGTACTGGGAGCTGGACCGCGGAGGGCCCGTGGAGCGCATGCGGCACACGCCCGAGCCTCCCGACTTCCTGTTCGTGCAGATGAGCTCGCCGGAGCTGGCTCCGAAGGGCTGGGTTCCGAGCCTCGTGGACTACCTGTACCTGTCGTTCACGAACTCGACGGCGTTCAGCCCGACAGACACGATGCCGCTGACCTCGATGGCCAAGTCGCTGATGGCCGGGCAGTCGCTGGTTGCGCTGATCACGGTCGGGCTGGTCGTTGCAAGGGCCGTGAACATTCTCGGGTGATGCGGGTACCGTTGCCTCGATGGAGCAGGCGCACCCCGTCAAGCACCCGCCCGGCGCCCACGCGCCCCCGCGAAAGCGCCGCCAGATCGACTGGGAGCTGATCGTCTGCGGTTGGAAGGGCCACCACCTGGTCGGCGTCGACGCCGCGGAGATCCGCCCGCAGGACGACCTGATCGCAAGGGACGACGGGCGCGTGCGATGGCACCGGTGCCTTCGCTGCGACAGCTGGGTTGCGCTCCCGCCGCCCCAGAATCCGGGCTCGCGGCATCCGCCCGACCGCGACGAGATCGTCGTCCCGCTGCGCGGCAAGGCCCTGCGAGACCGCGTCGTGCTGCGCCTGATCGCGATCGACCGGGCGTTTCACTTCGTGGTGCTGGTGCTGCTCGGGATCGGCGTGGAGGTGTTCGCCGCGCACGAGTCCAGCCTGCGCGGCACCTACTACCGGATCCTGTCCGACATCCAGCGCGGGGTCGCAGGCGGTCCGGTGCAATCGACGGGCCACGTCGGCATCCTGCACGAGCTCGACAGGCTGTTCTCGCTGCGATCGGGCACGCTGCGCGGAGTCGGCGCGGCGCTGCTCGGCTACGGGCTGCTGGAGGGAATCGAGGCGGTGGGGCTGTGGTACACGAAGCGCTGGGCGGAGTACCTGACGTTCGTGGCGACGACACTGCTGCTGCCGCTCGAGATCTATGAGCTCACCTCGCGATTCTCGGTGCTGAAGGTGATCGGCTTCATCATCAACGTCGCCGTGGTCATCTACCTGCTTTATGCAAAGCGCTTGTTCGGCCTGCGCGGCGGCGGCGCCGTCGACGAGGAGATGCGCGCCCACGACGTCAGCTGGGACGCGATCGAGCACGCCACGCCACCGGCGATGGAGCCGGTTGGCTGATGCTCGCCGAGGGTGAGCCGGCCGCTCCCGAGCGCGAGGCGCTGGAGAGCGAGATCCGTCGGATCGGCGGCGAGATCGCTGCGGCGTTCCCGTCGAGTGCGCGGCATCCGATGAGAGCGCTGGATGCCCGCGCGATGGAGCTCGCCTCGAGCGATCGCGAGCTCAAGGCGGCGTTGTTCAGGTTCGTCGACGTGGTGCCCGCGTGCCGGTCGCTGGACGATCTCGCCCGCCACCTGCGCGGCTTCCTCGATGAGGTCCCCGACGCTCCGATGCCGATCGCCGCGGCGATGCGCGTCTCGAACACGAAGGCCGGCCGCGCGGCGCTCGGCGCGACCGCCGCCAGCGGCGTCAAGCACATGGCGCACCGGTTCATCATCGGCGAGACGCCGCGCTCCGCGCTCGGCGTGCTGCGCGGTCTTTGGGATCGCGGCGCGGCGAGCTCGGTGGATCTGCTCGGCGAGGCGACCGTCACGCAGGCCGAGGCAGACCGCTACGCCGAGCGCTGCAACGACGCCCTCGAGCAGTTGGCCGCCGCCGCGCGCAAGTGGCCCGAGCGGCCGATGCTCGAGCACGACAGCGTCGGCCCCCTCCCCCGGGCCAACGTCTCGGTCAAGGTCTCGGCGCTGACTCCGTTGCTGCGGCCCGACGCTCCCGAGCGCGGCCGCCGAGACGCCGCCCAGCGGCTGCGGCCGCTGCTCGAGCACGCCCAGCGGCTCGGCGCCCACCTCCACATCGACATGGAGTCGCTGGACTCGCGCGAAGCGGTGCTGGACCTTGTGCTCGAGCTCCTGTCCGAGGAGCAGTTCCGCTCCGGCCCGTCGGCCGGGATCGTGCTGCAGGCCTACCTGCGCGACTCGCCGGAGCTCGCGGCGACGATCCTCGACTGGGCGGCGTCCTCGCAGCGGACACCGCCGCTGACCGTGCGACTCGTGAAGGGCGCCTACTGGGACCACGAGCTCGTCCAGGCGCGCCAGCACGGCTGGTCGGTGCCGGTGTTCGAGGTCAAGGCCGACTGCGACCGCAACTTCGAGATGCTCACCGGAACGCTCCTGCGCGCGCGCCCGAACATCCGTGTCGCCGTCGCCTCTCACAACCTCCGCTCGGTCTCGGCCGCGATCGCCTACAACCGGCTGCTCGGCGGCGATGACTCAGACCTCGAACTGCAGGTCCTGCGGGGCCTCGGCGACGAGCTCCAGGACGCGCTGGCCGCGAAAGGCTTCCGGGTGCGAACCTACTGCCCGGTCGGCGATCTGGTCGCGGGGATGGCGTACCTCGTCAGGCGGCTGCTCGAAAACACGAGCAACGAGTCGTTCCTGTCCGAGCAGGCACGGGGCGTGCCGCTCGACCAGCTGCTCGCGGCGCCGTAAGAGGACAGCTGGGTGTGGCCGCGGCGACGCAGGCGAGCAGGCAACTGTGTCGCGCGGCCACACCCAGCTGTCTCCCGCAGGCCCCAGAAGCGGCGCACCAGGGCACTGCTGTTAACGTCGAGCGCGTGAGCCTCCCCGCGTTTGCTAATGAGCCGATCTTGGAACTGCGCCGTGCGCCCGTGCGTGCAGGGCTCGACGACGCGATCGCTCGCGTGGACGCTCAGCTCCCGCTGAGCGTGCCGGTGATGGTCGGTGGCGATGAGCGGTTTGAGCGACAGCTCGTGTCGACGGATCCGGGTGAGTCTGAGCGCGTAGTCGCCGATTCCGCGCAGGCCACTGAGTCCGACGTGGATGCGGCGGTCGCGACGGCCCGCGGCGGGGCGCTCGAGTGGGCGTCGCGAACAGCCGAGGAGCGCGCGCAGGCGCTGATCGCTGCCGCCGCGTGGATGCGCGAGCGGCGCCTCGAGCTCGCAGCGCTCGAGGTGCGCGAGTGCGCCAAGCCTTGGCCTGAGGCGGACGCCGACGTGTGCGAGGCGATCGACTTTCTCGAGTACTACGCGCGCGGCGCGATCGAGCTCGCGGCCGCCCCAGAGCTGCTCCAGGTCCCTGGAGAGCGCAATGAGCTGCGTTACGTCCCGCGCGGCGTCGCCGCCGTCGTCGCGCCATGGAACTTCCCGATTGCGATTCCCTGCGGGATGACAGCGGGCGCGCTTGCCACCGGCAACACGGTCGTCCTCAAGCCCGCCGAACAGTCCCCCGGGTGCGCGCTGCGCATCGTGCAGGCGCTGCGCGCGGGTGGAGTCCCGCCCGAGGCGATCTCGCTGCTGCCCGGCGAGGGCGACGTCGGGGCGGCACTCGTCCGCCATCGCGACGTTCAGACGATCGCGTTCACGGGCTCGCAGCCGGTGGGCTTGGAGATCATCCGCGCCGCCGCTGAAGTGGTGCCCGGCCAGCGCTACCTCAAGCAGGTCGTGGCCGAGCTCGGAGGCAAGAACTGCGTGATCGTCGACGCCGACGCGGACCTCGACGAAGCGGTACCGGGGATCGTCTCCTCGGCGTTCATCTACGCCGGCCAGAAGTGCTCGGCGGCTGCCCGAGTGCTCGTCCATGAGGCGATCGCTGACCAGCTGATCGATCGTGTCGCCGGCGCCGTATCGGTACTCGACGTCGGTCAGGCCGACCAGCTGGCGACCGAGGTGCCGCCGGTGATCGAGCGCGCCGCCAAGGAGCGCGTCGACCGATATGCGCAGATCGCGCAGCGCGACGGGCGCATCGCCGCTCGCGCGGAGCCGGTGCCCGACCGCGGCTGGTTCTGTCCGCCGACGGTCGCCGTCGACCTCCCGGCCGGCTCGCCGGTGCTCGAGGAGGAGATCTTCGGCCCGCTGTTGGCGATCGAGCGCGTGCGCGACGTCGAGCACGCCTGCGAGATAGTCGACGGACTGCCGTTCGCGCTGACGGGCGGCCTGTTCGCGCGCGACCCGTCGACCGTTCGGTACGTGCGAGCACGCACGCCCGTCGGAAACCTCTACGTCAACCGTGGCATCACCGGCGCGATGGTCGGTCGCCAGCCGTTCGGCGGCAACCGGCTGTCGGGCAACGGAACCAAGGCCGGAGGCCCGGACTACCTGCGCCACTTCGTCGAGCCGCGGGCGCTCACCGAGAACACGATGCGCCACGGGCTCGAGGTCTGACGATCCCGGAGGTCACCTGCCCGTCCGGGTGGCCGCGATCTGACAGAAAGGCTTGATTTCGCCGTCCGGGCGGTCGATGATGACCGTAGGGCGATGGTCTTGGCACCCCAACAATCCTGGAAGCTGGTGCTCGCGATCGTGCTTTGCGTAGCGATCGGCCTCAGCGCACGTGCGCGTCCCCCGCGGCGGGCGGTGCCTAGCGGTGAACTGCGAAACCTGGTGCTGTCGGCGTTGCTGCTGTACGCGGTGGGCGCGCTGGCGTCGCTGCGCCACCGCTCGGTCCTGGCGACGCTCGTTTACGCGTCGGGAATCGGGGTCTGCGCGTTCGCTGCGTGGCTGTCTCGCGGGCGAGGCGACTCCGACGACCCGCCCGGTGGCGGCTGGGACGACCCGTTCGACGAGCACCCGCCCCCCGGTCCCGAGGGCGAGCCGTTCTTTGACTGGCCGGCGTTCGAGCGCGAGCTGCACGCATACGCCGGCGATCGCGACCGCCAGCCGGTAGCGATCGACCGCTGACCGCCCGGGGCGCGACCTAGCTCGAGCCGCCGTTGCGGCTCATCGCCAGCAGCAGTTCGTGCAGGCGCTTCTCGCCGGCGAGCTCGGGGTGGAACGCAACGGCGATCACGTTGCCCTGGCGGATCGCGACGGGACGGTCGTCGACGCTCCCGAGCACCTCGACGCCGGGACCGTGCTCTGACACCCAGGGGGCGCGAATGAACACCGCGTGGACGGGACCGCCGTCGACGCCCGACAGGTCGACGTCGGCCTCGAAGGACCGCAGCTGGCGCCCGAAGGCGTTGCGCCGGGTGGCGATGTCGAGCACGTCGAGGTGATCTCGGTCGAGCATGATCATCCCGGCGCAGGTGCCGAGCACGGGCGTGCCCGCTCTGACCAGCTCCTGCAACGGCTCTGCGAGGCCCTCGCGCTCCACTCCCAGCGTCATCACCGTGGACTCGCCGCCCGGGATGATCAGCGCGTCAAGGCCGTCGAGATCCGCCGGAACTCGAACCTCGCGCGGCTCGGCGCCGAGCGATCGCACGATCTTTGCGTGCGCCTCAAATCCGCCTTGCAGGGCAAGGATCCCGACCACCTTGGGCCCGTGCGCCGAAGCCGACGCCACGTGGCTACCAGCCGCGAGGTGCGAGCAGCTGCTCGGTCTCGAGCTTGGATGTCTCGAGGCTCACCATCGGCTGACCCAGCCCAGTCGACGCCGCCGCTACGCGCGCCGGGTCCTGGAAGTGCGTCGTCGCCTCGACGATCGCCGCCGCGCGCCGCTCGGGATCCTCGGACTTGAAGATCCCGGAGCCGACGAACACCCCCTCGGCGCCAAGCTGCATGACAAGTGCGGCGTCCGCGGGGGTGGCGATTCCCCCGGCGCAGAACAGCACCACCGGCAACCGCCCGTCGGAGGCCACCTGGCGGACGACGTGCAGCGGCGCTTGAATTTCCTTTGCGGCAGTCGCGAGCTCGGCGTCGTCGAGCGTCTGCAGGCGGCGGATCTCGCCGCGAATCTTGCGCAGGTGACGCACCGCCTCGACGATGTCGCCCGTTCCGGCCTCGCCCTTGGACCGGATCATCGCGGCGCCCTCGCCGATCCGGCGCAGCGCTTCGCCGAGGTTCGTCGCGCCGCATACGAACGGGACCTTGAAGGCCCACTTGTCGATGTGGTTGGCCTCGTCGGCGGGAGTCAGGACCTCGGATTCGTCGATGTAGTCGACCTCGAGCGCCTCGAGCACCTGGGCCTCGACGAAGTGCCCGATGCGGGCCTTGGCCATCACCGGGATCGTCACGGCCTCCTGGATGCCGCGGATCATCTCCGGGTCAGACATCCGGGCCACGCCGCCGTCTCGCCGGATGTCGGCGGGGACGCGTTCCAGCGCCATCACGGCAGCGGCGCCGGCGTCCTCGGCGATCTTGGCCTGCTCGGGGGTGACCACATCCATGATCACACCGCCCTTGAGCATCTCGGCCAGGCCGGCCTTGACCGTGAACGTTGCCTCGTCGCGTGGGGTCTCGTCGCTCATCTGGTTTCAGTGTAGAGGCCGGTACCGTGTGCCGCCATGTCCGCGACAGCCAGCAACGAGGCCGTGTTCGTCCAGGATGGCGACCTGATCCGAGCCACGGAGCTCGCGCGGGGCCCGTGGGACCCGGGCGCGCAACACGGCGGGGCCGCGGCAGCGCTGCTGATGCGGGAGTTCGAGCGGCTCGATGGCCCCGTTTTGGCGCTCGCTCGCGTCACGTACGAGTTTCTGCGGCCCGTGCCGCTCGGGCGTCTCGAGGTCGACGCGGACGTCGTCAGGCCCGGAAAGCGCGTCCAGTTGCTCGAGGGCGCGATCCGCGCGCCCAACGGCATCGAGGTCGTCCGTGCCCGCGCGCTTCGAATCGCCCGCGCCGATCCCGACGTCCC
>DASYFZ010000715.1:0-2956 GCA_036000295.1 Solirubrobacteraceae bacterium | reverse complement strand
ACGCACGAGACCCACCAGCGGCGCCGCAATCGTCCCGACGAGCTGAGCGTTCAGCACATCGCGGGAAGGAAGCCGCGCGATCGCGCGCACGTCGTCGGCACTCAGGACGTTGCCGTCCAACAGGCCGCCCTTGAACTCGATGAGGTTGTTGAGCGCGCGGGCGGTGTCGTTCAGCGCCTTGGCCGCCATCGCGGCATCGCCGCCGACCAGCGCCAGCGCCGTCGGCCCTTCGAGCATCGGCCTCAAGGCCTCGGCGCCCGCCTTGTCAGCGGCCCGCTCGGACAGCGAGTTCTTGACGATCCGGAACCGCGTGTCGGACTCTCTGAGCTTGGCGCGCAGCTCGGCGATCTGGGACACCGAGATACCTCGGTAGTCCACGGCGAAGATCGCCGAAGCGGCCTGTATCTGGCCTGCGATCTCGTCGACTACTGCTGCTTTCTGATCTCGATTCATGGTCCTCTCTCAAAAGCAACGCCCGCACAAAGGCGGGCGTCAGACCAGTCACCGAGTCGGTGCGGATCGAGGCTCGCCTGCTCCGGACTTACGCGCTCGCGCGGCCGGAGGTCTAGGGCATCGTCTCTTCGAAGTTCGGGTTTCAGTCTACGCCGCTACGGGCTCCTCGATGATGTCGCGAGTGCGCGAGGGATCCACCTTGACGCCCGGCCCCATCGTGGTGGCGAACGTCACCGTGCGGATGTAGCGGCCCTTGGCAGCCGACGGCTTGGCGCGGATCAGCTCTTCGATCACGGCCGCGTAATTCTCCAGCAGGCTGCGCTCCTCGAAGTCCCGCTTGCCGATCACCAGGTGCACGATCGCGTTGCGGTCGGTGCGGTACTCGACTTTTCCGGCCTTGGACTCCCCGACCGCCTTGGCCACGTCCATGGTGACCGTGCCGACCTTGGGGTTGGGCATCTTGCCCGCGGGGCCGAGGATCCGGCCGAGCCGGCCGACGACCGGCATCAGGTCCGGGGTGGCGATCGCCACGTCGAAGTCGTCGAAGCCCTCCTGGATCTGCTTTGCGAGATCCTCCGCGCCGACCACATCGGCGCCGGCTTCCTCGGCCTCACGCGCCTTGTCGCCCTGCGCGAACACCGCGACCTTGACGTTCTTTCCCAGGCCGTTCGGCAGCGCGATCGTCCCGCGCAGCTGCTCGTCGGCGTGTCGGACGTTGAGTCCGGTGCGCACGTGCACCTCGACGGACTCGTTGAACTTGACGTGCGACAGCTGCTTGACCAGCGAGATCGCCTCCGCCGGCGCGTACTCGGTCTCGCGGTCAAAGCGCTGCTTGGCGTCCTCATACGTCTTGCCGTGCCTGGACACTCAAACCACCTCCACACCCATCGAGCGGGCTGTGCCCGCGATGATCTTCGCCGCCGCATCGATGTCGTTGGCGTTCAGGTCCTTCATCTTCTTCTCGGCGATCTGCCGCAGCTGATCCTGGGTGATCCTCGCGACCTTGTCGCGGTGCGGCTCGGCCGAACCCTTGTCCAGCGACAGCGCCTGCTTGATCAGCACGGCCGCGGGCGGGCTCTTGGTGATGAACGTGAACGAGCGGTCCTCGTAGACGGTGATCACGACCGGGATCACGGTGCCGGCGTCGGACTGCGTCTGAGCGTTGAACGCCTTGACGAACTCCATGATGTTGACGCCGTGCTGTCCCAGCGCGGGACCGACCGGCGGCGCGGGGCTCGCCTGGCCTCCGACGGCCTGCAGCTTGATTTCAGTCAGAACTTTCTTTGCCATTAGATCTTCTTCACCTGATCGAAGCCGACCTCGACGGGCGTCTCACGACCGAAGATCGAGACCAGCACCTTGAGTCGCTGCGCGTCCTCGTTGACCTCGGAGATCTCACCCGAGAAGTCTGACAGCGGACCGGAGACGACCTTGACCGACTCCCCGATCGAGAACTGCGCGCGGCTACGGGGCCGCTCTGCCTGCTCGCGATGCAGCAGCCGGTTGACCTCGTCCTGGCGCAGCGGCACCGGCTCGTTGGAGGCTCCGACGAATCCGGTGACTCCGGGGGTGCCCTTCACGAGGCTCCAAGAGTCCTCGTTGAGGTCCATGTTGACGAGCACGTAGCCCGGCATCGTCCGCTTCTCGATGGTGATCTTCTGGTTGTCCTTCATCTCGGACACGGACTCGGTCGGGACGACGATCTGTCGGACGGCACGCTGCTGCCCGAGCGACACGATGCGGTGCTCGAGGTTGTGCTTGACCTTGTTCTCGTGACCCGAGTATGTGTTGACGACGTACCAGCGGAACATTTTCTCTCTCCGCAGGGCTACCAGCCCCGCGCTTTAGAACTTACAAACTCTGCGCTCGCCGACCGGCTATCCGAGGATGAATTTCATCAGCTTGGTGGCGAGCAGATCGGCGATGCCAAGGAAGGCGCCCGCGACGATCACGAATCCGATCACGACCGAGGTGGCCTGGATCACCTGGCGGCGATCGGGCCACTGTACTCGTTGCAGCTCTCGCCAGCTTCCCTGCAGGAAGTGCACGAGCCGCGTGAATATGTTCGGCCTGTGGGCCGGGGCGTGCGCCCCGGTCGTGGCCACGGCGCCGGCACCGTCGGACTCAGCGCCATCGCGGCGCGACCGGCCGGCGCGCGGCTTGGCCTCGTCGACCTCGTCTTCGAGCTCCTCGAACTGCTCCTCGTCCAGCGACTCCGGATCCTCGGCTTCGGCGAACGTGGGCTCTGCGTCGGCCAGCTCCGGGTCGGCGTCGGCGAGATCCGGCCGGCCCAGCGCCAGCTGTGCCTCGGCCAGCTCCACATCCGGCGCCGCGTGGCGAATCGACGCGGGGATGTCGTCCGCGAGCTCAGGCGAGCGTGCCGTCGCGCTGCGGCGCGCCGCAGCGGCCCCGGCGCGGCTGCGCTGACGCTCCTTCGCGCGTTTACGGTTGCGAGCCACGACCAGCTCCGGTCAGCTCAGCGCGTCTCGCGGTGAGCCGTGTG
>DASYFZ010000714.1:0-4733 GCA_036000295.1 Solirubrobacteraceae bacterium | reverse complement strand
CGACCAGGACCTCACCTTCACCCGCGAGGTGTCGATCGCGCGCCGCCTGTGCGCGGAGCGCGGGATGGCGATCGGCTCCGACGGCGTGCAGATGCTCGGCGGCCATGGATACGTAAAGGACCACCCCGTCGAGCGCTGGTATCGAGACCTGCGCGCCGCTGGTCTGATGGAAGGAGCGCTGATCGTCTAGTGCCAATCAATCTCGAGACACCCAAGAAGTTCGCCGGCCTCGTCAGCCAGGCCCACATGGTCGCGACCGAGGTGTTCCGGCCCAACTCGCGCAAGTACGACGACGCCGAGCACTCCTACCCCAAGGAGCTCGACATGCTCGCCGCTGCGATCGACGGCATGAACGAGAGCGGCGCGCTCGGTGGCGCGGGCGCGGGCAGCGTCGGCGGGAACGGCAACGGCAACGGCAATGGCGCCAGCGCTAAGAGGGCCGACCCCGATGCCAACCGCAATGGCAGCAACATGGCCAGCCTGCTCGGCCTGACCGAGCTGTGCTGGGGCGACGTCGGCCTGCTGCTGACGATGCCGCGCCAGGGCCTCGGCCAGGCGGCGATCGCCGCAGTCGCCGACGACGAGCAGCTCAAGCGGTTCGGCGGCAAATGGGCCGCGATGGCGATCACCGAGCCCGAGGCAGGCTCGGACTCGGCCGCGATTCGCACGACCGCGAAGCTCGACGGCGACGAGTACGTCCTCAACGGCGAGAAGATCTTCGTCACCTCGGGCGACCGCGCCGAGCTGATCGTCGTCTGGGCCACGCTCGATCCCAAGCAGGGACGGGCGGCGATCAAGTCGTTCGTGGTCGAGCGCGACAACCCCGGGCTGAAGCTCGACCGGCTCGAGCACAAGCTCGGGATCCGCGCCTCCGACACGGCCAACTTCCGCCTCGAGGACTGCCGCGTCCCCAAGGAGAACCTGCTCGGCAGCCCCGAGATCGAGCCCAAGCGGGGCTTTGCGGGCGTTATGCAGACGTTCGACAACACCCGCCCGCTCGTCGCCGGCATGGCGATCGGCGTGGCGCGGGCGTGCCTTGAGCGCACGCGCGAGCTGCTCGAAGAGGCCGGCGTCGAGATCGATTACGACGCGCCGCCCCACTCCCAGAGCGCCGCCGCGTCGGAGTTCATCGCGATGGAGTCCGACTGGGAGGCAGCGCGGTTGCTCACGCTGCAGGCCGCGTGGATGGCCGACAACCGCAAGCCGAACTCGCTGCAGGCATCGATGGCGAAGGCCAAGGCCGGGCGCACCGGCACCGACGTGGCGCTGCGCTGCGTGGCGCTGTGCGGGAGCCTCGGCTACGGCGAGGGCGAGCTGCTGGAGAAGTGGGCGCGCGACGCGAAGATCCTCGACCTGTTCGAGGGCACCCAGCAGATCCAGCTCTTGATCATCGCTCGCCAGCTGCTCGGCAAGACGTCCGCCGAGCTGAAGTGAGACGCGGTCAGCTGTCGCGCAGCGCGATCAGCCCGCCGAGCGTCCCGAGATACTCGACGCCCTTGCGGCTGAGCTGAATCCCGGCGTAGTTGTTGTTGTAGAAGGACGACGGGCTGGAGCCCGCGAACTGCTTGTAGACGACGCGTCCGGTGCGGAAGTCAAGCGTCGTCCAGTACCAGGGATCCGACATCCCCGGGTCCTTGGTGTAGGTGTAGATCAGGCCGTTGGCGAGCGAGACCTTCGGGACGACGGACGGTGCGCGCTCGGTCTTGTTGGTCCAGACGACGTGGCAGCCCTTGCCGTTGCGGTTCAGGTCCACGCGCGTGAACCCCGGCGCGGTCAGCTTGCCCTCGCCGGTGTCCGTCGGGTCCTGGTAGCCGTAGTTGTTCTCGACGATCATCGCGCGGCCTGCGCCGATCAGCGAGTTCTCGGTCGCGCTCGCGCCCTTGGAGAACACGGGGACCTTGCACACGAGCCGGCGCTGGTGCTTCTTCAAGTGCACAGCGGTCCTGTAGACGACGATGTCCATCGGCTCGGCGTTGTCGGTGATCGAGACGTGTGCGCCAGGCATTACGAGCGGCGTCGTCCCGGTGCCGTCGTCGACCTGGCCGATCTTGTGCTCGCCGCTGTTGGGATAGGTGACCTGCCAGGTGATCGTGGGCGCGTCACTGCGGCCGGCCGTGAAGCGGTAGAGCTTGCGGTTGGTGGCGATATAGACGCCACCGTGCTGGTCGGTGGCGAACGAGTTCTCGATCTCACCGGTGGCGCCATTGCCGAGCTTCATCGAGTGGATCGAGCCGGTAGCCATGTTCAGGGTGAGGACGACGCCGTCGGTCTTGGTCACGACCCACAAAAGCCCGTGCTGGTCCGGCAGCGCCGAGGTGATCCCCTCGCTCGAAGTCACGACCTTGCTCAGGTCGTAGTCGTGGGCGAGCGTGAACCCGGGGGTCGCGCCGGGCGTCTCGGCGATCACGTAGATGTGGTGCGTCGTCGTCGAGGTGACGACCTGGTCGTGGTTGTCGAGGTAGAAGTAGCCGCCGCCCGTGTAGTCCTGGAACAGGTTGCTCGGGACGGTCTGGCGCGGGGGCAGCGAGAACGTGGCGAGCGTCGCCAGGGTGTTGGGATCGAACATGTACAGCTGCGGTCCCGACACGCCGACACACACCGAGACGACTCGGCCCTGGCTGTCGAACGTGATCGAACCGCAGTCGCGGATGATCATCGTCGAGAGCCCCTGGGGCGAGCGCCCGAGCGGGCCGCCCCACGTGAAGGCGTTGGTCTGCCAGCCGTCGTTGTGGATGCTCGACGTCCCGTTGGGGGACATGTGCGGGTTCTGGGGCGTGCGTGAAACGCCGCGAATCGGATGCGCCGATGCCGGCGCGCCGATGTACGCCGGCGGCGGCGCCGGCAGCGGCACCGACGGGATCGGCACGGCTGGGACCGGGATCACAGCGCGGCCGCCTCGCGGCGCAGCACGTCCCACGCCTGCTCGATGTCGGACTCGGTCGTCCGCAGCGCTCCGATTGCCAGCCTCAGCACGTAGCGTCCGTTCAGCACGGCCTGGGAGATGAAGATCTCGCCGCTGTCGTTGACTCGCTCCAGCAGCTTGCGGTTGCGCTCGTCGTCGCCCTCGAGCCGGAAGCAGACGAGCGAGAACCGGCGAGGCGCGGCCAGCTCCCAGCCGGGCTCGTCGATGACCCAGCGCTCAAATCGCTCGGCCAGCTCGACGCCGCTGCGGATGTAGGACTGCAGCCCAACTCGTCCATAGCACCGCAAAACTGCCCAGAGCTTCAATGCTCGAAACCGCCTCCCGAGCGCCGGGCCGTATTCGCTGAGCGAGAACGAATCCTCCTCCGACGGCGTCCGGAGGAACTCGGGGACCACGCTGAAGGCGTTTCGGAAGTCCTCGGGCCGGCGGGTCCACAGCAGCGAGCAGTCCACGGGCGTCAGCATCCACTTGTGAGCGTTGACGACCAGCGAGTCGGCGCGGTCGACACCGTCGAATGCCCAGCGATGCTCGGGGCAGACCATCGCCGAGCCGGCGTACGCGGCATCGACGTGCAACCAGGCGCCGTCGCGCTCGCACGCGTCCGCGATCGCCGGCACCGGATCGACTGATGCGGTCGCGGTCGTCCCCACCGTGGCGACGACGACCGCGGCGTCGCTGAGGTCGCCCAGCGCGTCGAGGTCCAGGCGGAACGCGTCGTCGCTGGGCACTTTACGCAGGCGCATGTCGAGCATCTTGGCCGCCTTGTCGGCCGCCGAGTGGGCCTGGTCCGAGCAGACGATCAGGTCGCGGCCGGTCGTCGCACGCGCGGCGATGATCGCGGCCAGTGTCGAGGTCGACGCGGTGTCCTCGATATGCCCGTGCCAGCCACTCGGCAGCCCCAGCAGCTGGGCGGTCCAGTCCAGCACGACGGCCTCGAGCTCGGTTGCGGCGGGTGCCGTGCGCCACAGGAACGCGACGGAGTTGAGCGTCGCCGACAGCAGCTCCGCCAGGATCGCCGGCTCCGCGGCCGTGTTGGCGAAGTAGGCGAAGAACCGCGGGTGCTGCCAGTGGGTGACGCCCGGCAGCAGCACCTCGTCGAGGTCGCGCAGCACCGCCGAGAACGGCTCAGGCTCGTCCGGCGGCGACTCCGGCAGGCGCGCGCGGATCTCGCCCGGCTTGACCTGGGCGAGCACCGGCAACTCCCCGACGCGTTCGAGGTAATTCGCGGCCCACTCCAGTGCCGCGGCTCCGTCGGAACGCAGGTCGGTCACGCGGCTGCGGGGGCGGTGAACTCGTAGGTCACGCCGGTCAGCTGCTCGGACAGCTCCCACAGCCGAGTCCAGGCCTCGGAGTCGTAGGCCTTGGCGGCGGCGCTGACCACGTGCGGGTGACCGCGGCCCCCGAGCAATCCGTCGGGGCCGACGAACGATCCGCTCGGCAGGTCGGTAACGGTCGCGGCGTACAGGGCGGGCAGCGCGCCCATGTCGGCGCTCTGGGCGATGACCTTGTTGCCGACCACCATGACGGCGCGCTCGAGCCGCCCCGCCGGGCCGGCGAACTGGAGGTTGGTGGCGGCGTAGCCGGGGTGGGCGGCGACGCTTTTCAGCTCGCTGTCCGCCTCGGCGGCGCGCCGGGCGAGCTCGAAGCAGAACATCAGGTTGGCGAGCTTTGACTGACCGTACGCGCGCCAGTTGTTGTAACCGTGCTCGAACTGCAGGTCGTCAAATCGCATCTTGCCGATCCAGTGCGCTTCGCTCGACATCGTCACGACCCGGGGTGCCGGCGCCGCCAGCAGCGTCGGCAGCAGCAG
>DASYFZ010000609.1:0-1879 GCA_036000295.1 Solirubrobacteraceae bacterium | reverse complement strand
GAAGCAGCTCTTCATCGATCCCGAAGAGTGCATCGACTGCGACGCGTGCGTCGAGGCCTGTCCGGTGGACGCGATCTTCGCCGAGGATCAGCTGCCGGACGAGTGGAAGCACTTCACCAAGATCAACGCCGACTACTTCGCAAACGGATAGTGCGCGAGACCCTCGAGGTTGGGGGACGCAGGATCGAGATTGAGCGCAGCGGGCCGGACGGCGCCGATGCCGTCGTGTTCTTTCTGACCGGCACGCCCAGCGCCGGGATCATGTTCGAGCCAATGGTCGCGGCCGGCGCCGTTCGCGGCCTGCGCCATGTTGCCTACTCGCGGCCCGGGTACGCCCGCAGCGACCGCCGCCCGGGCCGCACCGTCGCCGATTGCGCGGCCGACGTCGCGGCGATCGCCGATCAGCTCGGGATCGACCGCTTCTACACCGTCGGCTGGTCAGGCGGCGGCCCCCACGCGCTGGCGTGCGCGGCACTGCTCGGCGACCGGGTGATCGCGGCCGCGACGCTCGCGTCGGTCGCGCCGCGCGACGCTGAGGGCCTGGACTGGCTTGCGGGGATGGGCGAGGAGAACATCCAGGAGTTCGGCGCCGCCGAATCGGGACAGCTGATCAGCTTCCTCGACCACGCGGCAGCCGATTTTCGGCACGTCACCCCCGAGCAGATCCACCAGGCGTTCGGGGACCTGGTCTCGCCCGTCGACGTCGCGTCGATGACGGGCGAGTTCGCGCAGTACCTGGCCGACGCCGTCAAGCTGGCGCTCGGCAGGGGCATCTGGGGGTGGTTCGACGACGATCTGGCGATCCTGCACGACTGGGGGTTCCCGCTCGACGCGATCGACCGCCCGGTGACGATCTGGCAGGGCGGCCAGGACCGGATGGTGCCCTTCGACCACGGCCGCTGGCTCGCCGATCACGTTGCCGGCGCCAAGGCTCAACTGCTGCCCGACGAAGGGCACCTGTCGCTCACGGTCGGGTCTTACGGGCGGGTGCTCGACGAGCTCCTCGCCGCCGCGGACTGAGGGGATTGTCCCCGCGCTACGGTGGGGTCATGAACCTACGAGAGCTCGGCAGCACTGGAGTCAAAGTCAGTCCCCTGTGCCTCGGCGCGATGATGTTCGGCGCCTGGGGCAACCCCGACCACGACGAGGGCATCGCGATCATCCACCGCGCTTTGGACGCGGGGATCAACTTCATCGATACCGCCGACGTGTACTCGCGCGGCGAGTCGGAGGAGATCGTCGGCAAGGCCCTGGCGGGCGGTAAGCGCGACAACGTCATTCTCGCCACCAAGGTCCACGGCACGATGGGCGACGACCCCAACGAGTTCGGTAACTCCCGGCGCTGGATCGTCCGCGAGGTCGAGAACAGCCTGCGGCGGCTGGGCACCGACTGGATCGACCTCTACCAGATCCACCGCCCCGAGTCAGACACCGACATCGACGAGACGCTCGGCGCGCTAACCGACCTGGTCCGCGCCGGGAAGGTCCGCTACATCGGCTCCTCGACGTTCCCGCCGAGCCGGATCGTCGAGGCGCAGTGGGTGGCCCGCGATCGCGGGCGCGAGCGCTTCGTGTGCGAGCAGCCGCCGTACTCGATGCTCGTGCGTGGGGTCGAGAACGACGTGCTGCCGACGTGCCGGCGCCACCGCATGGGGGTGATCCCGTGGAGCCCGCTCGCCGGTGGATGGCTGACCGGGCGCTACCGCCTCGGCCAGGATGTGCCGACCTCGCATCGCGCGGAGCGGATCCCCGGGCGCTACGACCTGTCGATCCCCGGAAACCAGCGCAAGCTCGAGGCGGCCGACGCGCTGGCCAAGCTCGCCGACGAGGCTGGGATCAGCCTGATCGAGATGGCGCTCGCGTTCGTGATCCGCCATCC
>DASYFZ010000600.1:0-2409 GCA_036000295.1 Solirubrobacteraceae bacterium | reverse complement strand
CAGCGCCGAGGAGACCGCAAAGCCGACGACGCCGATCACAACGACCTTTCGACGTCCGACCACGTCGGCGAGCTTGCCGCCGAACGCGAACAGCGCCGACAGCGCGAGCAAGTAGCCGTTGATGATCCATTGCGAACCCGTGGCGGTCAGCGACAGGTCCTTCTGCAGGCTCGGGATCGCGATCGCCACGATCGTCTGGTCGATGAACGTCATCGCGACCGCGAACACCATCGCGGCCAGCACCAGGCCCTTGTTCGAAACGCCGCCGTTCACGCTTGTCGCCCCAAGCGCCGCCATCAGGGGATCATCCTTCCCCTGTCAAGTTCGTGAACTCGCGGCCAGGAGCCCAAAACATGCCCGATTGGATCGTCACCAAATCCAGCCCACGCTCGGTGCCCGACACGGTGCAGCGAATGTCCGAGCTGGCCGCAGCGAAGGGGCTGAAGCTGTTCGCCGTGATCGACCACAGCGGCGAGGCCGCCGCGCACGGGCTCGAGCTCCGCGACACGAAGGTCGTTGTGTTCGGCAGCCCCGTTGCGGGGACGCCGGTGATGCAGGCCGCGCCGCTCGCGGCGCTCGACCTGCCGTTGAAGATCCTCGTCTGGGACGACGACGGACAGACGCGCGTGAGCTACACCGCGCCGTCCGAGCTCGCGGCCCGGTACGGGCTCAGCGACGAGCTAGCAGCCCGGCTAGCCGGGATCGACGGCGTGACCGACGCGCTGGTCTCGGCGTAGCGCCGAGACCAGCGTCTAGCGACTTAGATCGGCTGAACGTTGACGGCCTTGGGGCCCTTGTTGCCGGGCTCGGAGTCGTAAGACACCTTTGAGCCCTCGGCAAGCGAGCGGTAGCCGTCGGCGACGATCGCAGTGTGATGAACGAACAGGTCCTGCGAGTTGTCGTCGGGCGTGATGAAGCCAAAGCCCTTCTCGTCGCTGAACCACTTCACGGTTCCAGTAGCCATTGATTCCTCCGGCGTTTTGTTTCGTGCTGCGAACGCGGAGATTGCTGAGGACAGCAAAGGCTACGAGCGCTGGCACTACGTTTGCCGAGCGATCCTCGCTCAGCCTGATGTTGGCGGAGACTTTAGCGTCGCCGCAGCAGATTTGCTTGCTCGCGACGGCCCGGCCGGTTACGCCGTCGCCTCCCGCGCCTGCGCGAGGGTCATCTGGCGCGCCTGCGCGAAGGTCACGAGCTTGCGCGTTTGCTCGTCCCAGAGCTTGAGTCTCACGGCCCGCGCGCCATCCCAGAGCGAGATCGTGGGCACGTTGTGGAAGATGGGATTCTCGTCGTGCGCACGCTGGAGGTTGTAGTTAGGGATCCGCGCGTTGAGGTGATGCACGTGATGCAGCCCGATGTTCCCCGTGAAGAACTGCAGGACCTTCGGCATCTTCAGATACGAGCTGCCCTGCAGCGCAGCCGCGTCGTAGCTCCAGTCCGCAGAGCTCTGCCAGTACGCGTCCTCGAATTGATGCTGGACGTAGAACAGCCAGATCCCGACCGCGCCGGCGAGCATCGCGGCCGGCGCCCACACGATCAAGAAGCTCTTCCAGCCGATCAACCAGCACAGTCCGCCCACGATCAGGACGAGCGCCACGTCGGTGCCGACCACGCTGTGACGAAGCCGTGGGCGTTGGGCTCGAGTCGGCACCCGCGGGCCGATGATCATCGCGATGATCGGACCGAGGCCGAACATGACGAGCGGATTGCGGATTGCCCGGTACGCGAGACGACCGCGCCATGAGCGAGCGCGGTATTCGGACACCGTCAGCGTGATCACATCCCCGACTCCGCGTCGCTCGATGTCACCGGAGGTCGCATGATGGATCGCGTGGTCGTGGCGCCAGCGCCGAAACGGCGACAGGAGCAGCAGGCCGACACAGCGGCCGACGTAATTGTTCGCGCGTTTGGACGGGAACATCGAGCCGTGGGAGCAGTCGTGGAACACGATGAAGGTCCGCACCAGGAATCCTGCCGCAACCACAGCCAGGGCCACAGTCAGCAGAAGCGATATGCCAAGCGTGAGGTACATCACTACCGAAAGCGCGAGATATGGCACCGCGGACGTCGCGAGCTCGAGCAGGCTTCGGCCCAGGCGAGGTTGCGCGTATGCGCTGAGTAGTTCCGGCCCGGTACGGCGCTTGGATGAATCCGTCATCAAACTCCCATGCAGGTTTGAACGTTGCTGAGGTTGCAACGCCCCCGCATGGCAGTCCTTGGACCGCCACGAGCGCGTGCTTCTCGTGGTTCGAAGCTACCCGGCCGCACCAAGTGGTCCCGCCAGGTGACCTCGACGCAATGAAGCGTAGTCGATTACAGCGCCGATTGCGGCGGTTCCGGGGCGTCGTGGGACCGCGAGCCCCGGCGCTCCTCGGGGTTGCCCTGCTACGTTTGAGTCCAGCGGTCGGC
>DASYFZ010000592.1:0-4473 GCA_036000295.1 Solirubrobacteraceae bacterium | reverse complement strand
GCGATCAGCCTTATCGATTAGTCGTTACGCCGCGCGCTGCCTCGCGCAGCGCGGCCCACTCAGTGAGCTTCACCCGCGGTCGTGCGGGACTTGACCCCTCGCCGACCGCGGTCTCGATCGCGTTGATCGCCTGCCATCCGTCCCACGTCACGACGTCGGCGCAGTTGTCGGCGATCAGCGCGTCGATGTCGTCCTCGGGCGGCTGGTTGAGACGGCCGGCCGCAGCGTCCTCGAGGATCTTGTCGACGGTGTCCTGGGAATCCTTCTTGTTGGTGCCGATCACGCCGGACGGCCCACGCTTGATCCAGCCGGACACGTATTCGCCGAGCTGCTGGGCGCCGTCGGCGTCGGTCACTCGGCCGGCCGCATTGAGGATCAGGCCGCGTCGCTCGTCGAACGGGATCCCCGCGACCGGGAGTCCTCGGTAGCCGATCGAGCGGAACACCAGCTGCGCCGGGATCTCCTCAAAGGTTCCGGTGCCGCGCGCGCCTAGCGACCCGTCCTCACGGGCCACGATCGCGTTGTTCTCGATCTTCACGGCGCGCACGTGTCCGTCTTCGTCGCCCAGCAGCTCGATAGGCGAGGCGAGGAAGCGGAAGCGCACGGTGATCGGCTTGCCGGTCTTGGGGCGTGCCGCGTAGTCCTGGAGGATCTCGACGTTGCGACGGCGGGTCTTGTCGGCTTCCTGCAGCGCGACGACCGACAGCTCGTCCAGCTCGCCGGCGACGACCTCGACGTCGCCGCGCTCGAGCTCCCCCATCTCCAGCAGCTCGGGATTCGTGAACGCCGCCTGCAGGGGTCCACGCCTGGCGAGGATCGTGATCTCCTCGATGCCGCTGGATCGCAGCACGTCGATCGCGTGGTCCGCCGTGTCGGTGATCTCGAGCTCGGACGGCGCCAGCGCGAGCATGCGCGCGACGTCGATCGCGACGTTGCCCGCCCCGACGACCACCACCTGCTTGGCCTGCAGGTCCACCTCGAGGCCGCAGTGGTCGGGGTGGCCGTTGTACCAGGCGACGAACTCCGTGGCTGCGTGTGAACCGTTCAGGTCCTCGCCGGGAATGCCCAGGCGCTTGTCGGTCGAAGTTCCGATCGTGTAACAGACCACGTGGTAGTGATCGAGCAGCTGCTGCCGGGTGACGTCGCTCCCAAGCTCGACATGCCCGAAGAAGCGGAAGCGCTCGTGCTGGGAGGTCTTGTCGTAGGCCTTCGTGACCGATTTGATCTTCGGATGGTCGGGGGCGACGCCGGACCGGACCAGGCCGTACGGGGTCGGCAGGCGGTCATACAGGTCGACGGCGAATTGCGGCTCGTCGCTCGCCAACAGCTGGCCTGCCGCATAGAAGCCGCTGGGTCCAGCGCCTATGATCGCGGCGCGAAGCGTTTCGGTCATTTCTGCCGACTCCGATCCGAACTGAATTCAGGAGCCGCGGGCATCGAGGAAATGTTCATCGTGCGAGGCACTTGACAGGAGCAGCAGAACCGTTCAGGCTTCAGAACTGACTTCAGTTTAGCGTTTGTCCTCATGTCCTACAAGTCATCTTTTCATCTGACGATAGCTCCGCCGGTCTCGGGCGAGGATTGATGCGCCGACTGGTGATTGTCGGGGCGTCGCTGGCAGGCCATCGCGCCGCCCAAGCCGCCCGCGGTGCCGGGTTCGAAGGCGACCTGACCGTGGTGGGCGAGGAGCACCATCCACCGTACACGCGGCCGCCGCTGTCAAAGGAGCTGCTGGCAGGCGAGCAGGACGTCGACCGCGTGCATTTTCCCTGCGACAAGTTCGAGGCGCAATGGCGGCTGGGGGTGTCGGCGGTCAGGCTGGATCGCGGCCGCCGGCGGGTGGTGCTCTCCGACGGCGACGAGCTCGCCTACGACCGGCTGATCGTCGCGACCGGCTCGCGTGCGCGTTCGTGGCCCGGCTCCGGTGCCGAGCTCGAGGGCGTACACATGCTGCGAAGCCTCGACGACGCGCTGGCGCTGCGAGCCGAATTTGACCGCCGGCCACGGGTCGCGATCGTGGGCGCGGGCTTCATCGGCTGCGAGGTCGCCCAGACGGCGCGCAAACAGGGGCTTGACGTGACGCTGATCGACGTCGCCGACACCCCGATGCTCCCGCTCGGACCGACGCTCGGTCAATGGTGCGCCGAGCTGCACCGCGACAACGGCGTCGACCTCCGCCTCGGGACCGGGGTCGCCGCGCTGGTAGGCAACGGCCGCGTCGAAGCGGTCGAGCTCAGCGACGGCGAGCGCATCGCCGCCGACGTGGTGGTGGTCGGCCTGGGCGCGGTCCCGAACACGGAATGGCTCGCCGGCAGCGGACTCACGTTGAACCCCGGACTCGAATGCGACGCAACCCTGACCGCGGTCGGTGACGCGGACATCCTCGGTGCCGGGGACATCGTGTCGTGGCCGCATCCCCTGGCCGGCGGCGAAGCGCTCCGCATCGAGCACTGGACCGTCGCCGCCGAGCAGGGTCAGGTGGCGGGCCGCAACGCGCTTCTCCCGCATGCCGAGCGAAAGCCGTATGAGGCGCCGCCGTACTTCTGGTCAGACCAGTACGACAAGAAGATCCAGTCCCTCGGTCTGCCCGGACGTGCGGAGCGCCTCGAGGTCATCGAGACCACCCCGGATGGGGCGCGGGTTGTGTACGCGGGCGAGCGCGATGGGCGCCTGGTAGGCATCGTCGCGATCAACGCGGCCAGGCGGCTGGGCTCGTACCGCATGGCCCTGGCGGAGCCGCCGGCGTTCGACGAGCTGCGGGCAACGGTCGCGGCGGACCCGGGCGCACTGCACGCGCCCCCGAAGCCGGCCTGACGCCGCGTCGCGCATTCCGCGGCATCCGCGCGGCGGTCGTTAGATTGCGACCTCTCGATACCGCCTAAGAAAGGTCCGCAATGCCCGATCGTGCCGCCATCGTGACTGGAGCCTCCAGGGGAATCGGCTATGCCCTGGCCGACGTGCTTGGCGAGGAAGGCTTCGCTCTGACGGTCACCGCTCGCAAACCGGAAGGGATCCAGCGCGCCGCGAACCAACTCCGGGACAAGGGGTACGAGGTAGAGGACCTTGCCGCGAACATGGCCGACGAGGACTCGATTCGCCAGGTGGTCGAGCGCCATCGTGATCGCTACGGCCGCCTGGACGTGCTGGTCAACAACGCCGGCGTCGGGATCGGCGCGCAGGCAACCGAGCATCAGACCAAGTACGTCGACATGCAGGTCGACGTCAACCTCAGGGCGATCGTCATCTTCTACCGGGAATGTCTGGAGATGCTGTCGGCCGCCGGCGCCGAGCACCGCAGCGCGCTGGTCGTGAACATGGCGTCGATGGCGGGAAAGTCACCGCAGCCCTGGCTGTCGGTGTATGCCGCCACGAAGGCTGGCGTGATCGCCTACACGCGGGCGATGAACAAGGAGGTCGCCGCCAAGGGCGTCAAGTCGGTTGCCTTCTGTCCGGGGTTCGTTGACACCGACATGTCTGACTTCATCAAGCAGTCGATCCCGGCCGAGGAGATGCTGCGTCCGTCGGATATCGGCGAGGCACTTCGGTTCCTGCTGAGGGTCTCTCCCGCGTGCGTCATCCCCGAGATCGTGTTCGAGCGGCCCGGGGAGGCGATCTAGCAGGCCGTGTCCGAACCGCTGAGCTTCGATCCAATCGAGGAGGCCGGGCGTCAGTGGCGCCGGCATTGGGGCCCGGGCATGGTCGCGCCGATGACCGCCGTCACGTCGGTCATGCGGGTGCAACAGCTCTGGCTGTCGCGGCTCAACGAGGAGCTCAAGACATACGACCTCACGTTCCCGCGCTATGAGGCGCTGATGCTGCTGTATTTCAGCCGCAGCGGGGCGCTCCCACTCGGAAAGATGGGAGCGCGGCTGCAGGTCCACCCGACGAGCGTTACCAGTCTGGTCGACGGGCTCGAGCGACTCGGCTATGTGGAGCGCGCGCCGCATCCGAGCGACCGCAGGACGACGCTGGCGACGATCACCGAGACAGGTCGCCGCGTCGCGGAGGACGCCACGAAAGCGCTGCATGAGATCAAGTTCGGCACCCAGCCGCTGTCCCGTTCCGAGCTCGACAGCGTCACCGAGGTGCTGGGCCGAGTGCGCCTCGAGGCGGGAGACTTCAGCACAAAGTAGTTTGACTTCCTACTATCGGTACCCCTACTATCTGAACGGCGATGAGCGTGACCGATCGCGGTGTGCCGTTCACCACCCTCTCGGGTGAGGCGATCGCGCCGCTTTACACCGAAGACGATCTGCCTGCCGACCTCGAGTCGGCAGTCGGGCTGCCGGGCCAGTACCCGTTCACCCGCGGTGTCTATGAGTCGATGTATCGCGGGCGGCTGTGGACGATGCGTCAGTTCGCGGGGTTCGGGACCGCGCAGGAGACAAATCGCCGGTTCCATTACCTGCTCGAGCATGGTCAGACGGGGTTGTCGACGGCGTTTGACATGCCGTCGTTGATGGGTCACGACTC